>JACDDF010000390.1:3194-3720 GCA_013817135.1 Nitrospirales bacterium | reverse complement strand
CTAGAAAGGAGAATGGTATGGGACTGCATCATCCACCTCATCCAGGTCGCTCGATCAGGAGGGACTGTCTGGAAGCCCTCGGCTTGACGGTTACGGATGGCGCAAAGATTTTGGGCATTACCCGGCATATGCTGTCGAGGATTATAAATGGGCAGGCTGGGGTTTCACCGGAGATGGCTGTGCGGTTGGAAAAAGCTTTTGGCGGAACAGCGCAAAGCTGGTTAGCACTTCAGCAAGCGTATGAACTTGCACAGGTAGAACGGGGAAAAATCAAAGTTCGTTCGGTGTCTTCGGTCCGGGAAGAAGCAAGGGTTTAAAAAATCCGTTTTGTTTTATGGTATTCAAATGAGATCCCAAGCAGAGGAAAAATATAAGGTAACACCGGCAGTTGGCGTCCGGCCGCATAAAAGGCTTCCAACGCGTCCGGAACCATTCAGCCAATTCACCTGCATGCCGTGGCCCCCAAACCCTTTGATTGGGAACTCTTCGCTCGCATGCACGGAACCGAATTGGTTTAGCGCAATAA
>JACDDF010000390.1:0-3184 GCA_013817135.1 Nitrospirales bacterium | reverse complement strand
TGGTCCCTTGGCTTTGGTCCGGGATGACTTTCAACCACGAAGACCCTATGGGGTTCCTGCTCAGGTTTCTCGGGCTTCTTAAACTGTCCGTTAGCATATCAACTACGATTTCTTCCGTTTGCGGGGTAGTTGATTTTTAAGCCGGAAAGAGTAGAGTAGCGCTTTCTCCCGGTCAGGAAATGGGAGCAAAACGGACTTCACTCACCACAAAGAGAGCCATCATGACAAAAGAAAAGCCAACCAAGAGACCTGCGAAGCCGACCGAGCCTGAACCATTCAGCAAACGCAAGGTGAACCCCGACAGATTTCCGTCAGACCTGCCGTTAAAGGACCTGAAGGACTTGTTTGAACCGGTAAGCGGCTGGCGCAATGTCGGCCTGTTTATGTTTCCGATTGAGACGTTGAGCCCGGCAAAGACGGTTGGGCGTGGCCGCACGAACCTGACCCTCATCAGACCGACCATCGTCCAGTTGGACGCGGCCACGCCGTATGCCGGATTCGACCGTCGGGAGTCGCCCACTCGGGATCCTGCCGTGTCTATGCACTTTGAGCCCAAGGCCTATGGGATCATGGCCGTCTCGACTTATGTCATGGTCTTCTCGATCGAGGTCTTTGGACAGGCATCGACGTTCAACCTATCCGGATTCGCCGGGGGCGGCACGGTGGCGAACAGTGGCTCTCGGACCCTCAGTGGCCAGACGGCGGTTTCCCTTGTGCTCCGGAATGTCCCGCCATCGGCGCAGGTCTGGGGAGCCATCACACAGACGGCGGGCGGGCAATGGAACTGGTACTCCGTGCAGGCTCGCTATCCGGCACTGGTCATAAAAGCGTAAACGCTCTCAGTTACCTGGCTCGAGTATAGGCTTGACGAAGTGACCGCGGCGATCCACGGAATCTCAAGGGTCGTAAGGCTTAAGGAATGGGTATTTCCTGGCTGTAAAAAGATTTAGGAGTGACGGGGGTTTGGCAATCACCATGAGGAGCTGAGGATGACGAGGAATGTTTTGAATTGCCCGTTTGAGGTGATGTGGCGTCACACACTCCTCGAAACCCGGGTAAATCTGGAACTCTATCTCCGCCACCATTTACCTGACCGCTCTTAATTCGACTCAGGGTCTTTAAATGGTATTTATTGTTTCTTGAAGAAGGAATCAAAATGCGCGGGTGCCAGCCCATTCTTTCAGGGAATGGGCTGGCCATTTTGAGAGGGAGGATATGGCTGGATGTTCACATCCAGCCACTGCGCCCCATCACTATTGCCGTGAGGTACACATAACTGGCCGTGATACCAAGGCTTACAGTCAACGCCAAAATAAATGTGCTCATTGATCACTCCTTTCTCCTGGTTCTCATCCACCCTGGTTGTTCTCAAGCTTCCAGGCGTCCGATTACCACCAAGTCGCAAATACACACAAGGGAGTAGTTCACATCTTTTTCTATTCCCTAGTAATCAACTTCACCTACGAGATCTTGACCGGATCGGTAGAAGATGGGTCCTGAGGACGTTTCCCCTTCAGCATCACGATCATGCCAATAATTCCCAAAATAATTGATAGTATTCCGAATAGTTCCATCGCCTCCTCCTTGTTCTTCTTCCAAATACAACGCGCATTGTTTTGACATTTGGAAGGGCTGTATTTCGTTTATATTCACATTTTATCCTGTAGAAGGAAGGGGAGGATCAGGTTTGTCTAAGATTTTGAAATTTAAGATTCAGAGATTTTTCACGATGGGGTCAGGGCGGCAAGGTGAACTATGATGGCACGCCTGCGTCTAGGACCATTCAGCTCACGTAGGCCCATCGACCTGTGTACCCTCTCGAGCAACATACCCGGAAAACATCTCCTACTCCTCAGGTATTGTCCTTCCTAGTCAAAGCAGTGATAATATGGGGCTTCTTTGAATCTTCCTTAACAGAAACTGATGATGAAGCATCTCTATCTTCTCGCCATTCTCAGTCTTGCGGTCGTGTTTTCTACTCCGGCGTTCGCCGAACCCTATACTCCATCCTGTGACATCGCGTTAGAAAAGATTGATACCGCCCGAAAAGCGCTCGCTCCATTTCGTCGTACCATGGAAATGGCAAGAGCCCATCAACACGGCGCGTATGGTGAAGCGGAGGTCTGTGTTACCGGGAGTCGTAATGGTGGGGATAAACCCGTCATTTGTTCAAAGTCGCAATGGCATAGTCCAAAACCCGACAAGTTCGCGCTGGCGGACATAGACCAATACAGGCAGGAGAGACAAGCGTTTGAAGAATTGTTTCAACAGGCAAAGCAGATCTGTCTGCTTGAGCCATAACCACGCACGATGGTTGTGAACGTTCTATCCGGAATCTATCTGTGATGATCAAATTTTTGTATGGTGTCAGTATCTCTCTCCTGCTTCTTCTCACCTGGACGCGTCCTGCTGTCAGCGAACCGTATTCTCCCTCCTGTGAAATCGCAGTGGAAAAAGTGATCAAGGCTCGAAAAAATCTGATCGCGTATCAAGGGACGCTACAATCAGCCAGGAACCGGGAGCGTGTAGCCTATGCGGACTTAGCGGTGTGTGCAGGAGGTGGAATCTTTAGCATAGGAAGAGCCGTCGCCTGCAACCAGGCCTCCTGGAAGGCCCCCACGCGAACGAAGGAAGTGATTGAAGCTGAAGAAGACTATCGACAGGCCAGAAATGAATTCCAGAAGTCCTTTGAATACGCTGGGCAGTCCTGCCTCTTGACCCCGTAATCTCTTCCATTTCTCTCATGCCATATTCAGCCTGGCCTTCCTCTATCTGTGGGACCATTTCTGAAAGGACTTAGAGCCAGATGTTCCGGATCGATACAGTATCATGCGTGTAATCTCCAGATTCCATCACACCAGGAAAGAAAAAGAGCAAAGCATGTATTTCTATCGCTTCATTCCTGTCCTCATGTTCACGATGGTCTTTTGGCTCCTGGCGAATACGGTTCATGCTGACTTTCAAGCAGGGCAGAAGGCGTATGATCGGGGCGACTATGCAACGGCATTAAAAGAATGGCAAACCCTGGCTGAACAAGGTGATGTCCGTGCGCAATACAGCTGGGTGCCATGTACCATGACGGCCAAGGGGTATCCCTGGATTATGCGGAGGCGATGCGCTGGTATCGGCTGGCGGCGGATAAGGGCCATCCCGACGCGCAGTTCGTGCTGGGTATTATGTACGA
>JACDDF010000389.1 GCA_013817135.1 Nitrospirales bacterium | reverse complement strand
CATTTCAGGTCCTGTACCGCCAGGTTTTCGAAGAGCGCATGGCATTGATTCCCTATATTTACTCACTGCTGAATACCGCAGCGGAGCAGGGAACCTTGATGAAACCGCTTGCGGGCGTGTACCCCGATGACGAACAAACGTATGCCATCTGGGACCAGTACCTGTTTGGCCCCTCGTTATTAGTCGCGCCCATTCATGATCAAGAACCCATCCGAAAGGTGTATCTGCCGGAGGGAAGCTGGATCGATTACTACAACGGCTCTGTTCATTCCGGCAAACAATGGCTCCAGGTCGATGTGGTGAGAGAGCATGTGCCGATTTTTGTAAAGGCCAACAGTTTGATTGTCAAAGGAAATATTTATCAGGGTAATGACCGAACTTGGAACCAAGCCACGCCCCATCTGGATATATTCTATTACCCACAGCGACACTCGACCGCGAATACCATTTTCACCTTGGTGGACGCCGGCGATACCAACAAACACAAGACCATACGCGCCAACATTTCCGGCAACACAGTCAGCCTATCGATACCGGGTAACAGTTATGGCGGTAAGGTGCATATTTTCCCGAGTGATGGACCTGAGCTTGTCAGGGACTATCCCCTTAACGAGGACACCATCATCACCCTTGAGTTGAAATGATGATAAAAAATCCACTTAGGCGGAGGAGCCAGTTGCCTAGTTTTCTTCACTATTGGTTTTCTCAAAATCTCGATGGATCTTTTTAGTTGTGCCTGCCAAAGCAGGGGAAGTCCCCAATAGCGTATCTGATAAAAGAGCTCAACTTCCCACGGGGTTGGTCCCTTGTATTCTGCGGCCATCAAAGTGATGGTGTTGAACCGGGAGCAATATGTGAAATGAGGAGAGTGCGCGTGGCACTGTACCTCAACGTCAGGTAGGGGGCTGCCACTTTTGACCTCTTTTCGCACGGGTAAATTTTTACTGTGTGATTACCGAAAAGGTTAGTAGGAGGGAAGACTGCCATGCTGACTGTCAGAGAACATATTCGCCAGGATACGAAGGTTCTGGAGTTATCCGGTCGTTTTGATCATGACTCGAAGCTTGGGCTTGAGGTCGCTATTCTTGGAGCTCAGGAGATCGGGTGCCACCATGTTATTCTCAACTTCTCGAATATTACCTGGATTGACTCGATGGGGTTGGGACAAATGTTTCTCTGGTACCATCGGATGAAACCGGACCGCATTCGGTTGAGTATCGTGAGTCCCCAGACACATGTGAGAGAATTGCTCGAATGTGCTAACTTGCCCCAAGTGATTCCCATCTATCAGTCTGAGGAAGAGGCTGTCGGGGGCAAAAGGCGCTCGCCTCATTGATTACCCTCCTAGAATTCCCCTGTTTGTATTTCCTAACATCCACGAGGGAAGCGTTCTGCTTCTTTGTCCTACTCCCGGGAAAATCTCCAGTTTTCAGGCTGTGTTACGCACAATTGTTCAGTTGTTCCGCGGAACACGCCCTGGACGATGCTAGTCCATATTGCGTCGAATGATGTGGGGGAATTGACGAAGAGGGTCGGCCTTGGGTGAAATACTTTCCCAATCTCAACATGAACCCCCATGAGTTGTACTATATGGATAAAATTTGATGAAGGGGGATCTCAACGTGATGAAGCACAATCCAGCGTTTGTTCGTTTGGTGGAAGAAACCCGTGGGCATGTTCAAGAATGTAGCGTGGAATCCGTGAAGCAACAACTGGATGAAGGTGTGCCCTGCTATCTGGTGGATGTGCGGGAAGATCATGAGGTGACATCAGGCATGGTTCCAGGAGCCATCCACCTCGGCAAGGGTATTCTCGAGCGGGATATCGAGGCGACCATCCCGGATACACTCGCGACAGTCATTCTCTATTGTGGTGGAGGCTATCGTTCGGTGTTAGCTGCAGAGAATGTACAAAAGATGGGTTATAAACATGTGTGGTCCATGCAAGGTGGCATCAAGGCATGGAAAGACGCGCGATATTCCTTGACGGTAAAAAACCTCGGGACTTGGACATAACATTGCCAAACTAGTACATCAGTTGACGGACACTGTCAGATAACATTGCCTTTCGGGTCTCACCCGAAAATACACTAGCCGTCATCTCCTTGGTTGGTAGCGGGGATCCATCAGAAACGAAGCGAAGATAGATGCCCGATGACGAATGTCGGGCATGACGAAGAAGCGAGAATGTGTTTTGCCGAAATAGACAGCGGAAGGCTTTCCATTTTTTGAAACTCAATATGTTTACCCTTCATGAGACACTCTTTAAGAGGTAATATTTGATTTTTACCCTATCACACGATCCGAGGGCTTGAGGACAAAAAATCCCCTGTGAGTTTGACCCACAGGGGAGAATGTTCAAGCGCTTACTATTAATCGTCCGTTATTTAAACCGACGGTCAAATTCTTTCACGACTTCATTTGTGAGATCTAACCCATCTCTACTGTACAGCACAATTTTCAGCGTGTTTTCGCTTCCTTTATCAATGACTATATCGAAGCCATGGCGTGCGGCGACGGCACTTGTGGCTTCTTCAATTTTCTTCATATATTCCTGAACCAGGTCTTTTTGCTTTTGGCCGAGTTCATTCTGAAAATCCTGACCTTGTTTTTGCCAGGCCTGATACTTTTGGGTAAACCGTTCTTGTTTTCGTTTTTGCTCCTCTTCATTCAGTTTGGAGTCCTTGATCTCTCCAGCTTTGAGTTCCTCCTGAAGGGCCTCTAATTCTTTTTGATCATTTTTCATCACGGTTTCTCTGGCTTGGGCATGTTCTTTTAACGCCGCCAAGGCGCGGCCTCCCGCCTTCGATTTTTCAATCACCGCCTGAGGATCAATGACACCCACGCGGAAGGAATCTTTTCCAGCGGCAAGGGCATGCTGTTCCAAAGCTCCGCCCAGGATACAGATGCCGGTGATGAACAGGATCCCCACAATTTTTGTCAAACCATTTACACACATCTTCTTCATGCTTTTCCCTCTAGCGTTTAAAGGATGATCCTCTCATTGGGCCACAGTAGCCGAAGAGGCAGGAATGATTGGTAAACCAAATGAGAGTAACGACGGTAGGCGGAGCTGTCAAGAGTCACAACTTCCTTGTGCATAACCGGTATTGCCGTTACGAATGGCTCTCATTTTTTCTTCTGCTGAAGCGCAGAACACGTTGGCTTTTCATGGGGAGGAGCCCGAGTTTTGACATATTCCGAAGGGTTTAGCTGGGTACTTAGATTTAAAGGGTCTGAGGTCAGGGTGTGAAATTTTGGCTGGGTATCGTAGTGGAATGATTTCGGTTGTTGTCAGAACTGTTGCGCAGGTGCCCGTGTCAATGCATCTGCGAGACGAATCAGGACTTACTGCTGGATGAAGAAGAAGGCCCGGATCCGGTGGAGGCACTGGAACTGGAAGATGTCCCCGATCCTGAAGCTGAGCCTGACCCCGAAGACCCGGTAGAAGATGTAGAAGATGTAGAGGGTGCGGGTGTGGATGTTGTTGAACTGGACCCACTATCAGAGCCGGTCGAGCTGGTCTTGCTGTCGGTTTTAGATTCAGGCGTGCTGGTGTCAGCGGGCTTCCCTTTGTTCTCCGATTTACTCTCTGGCTCTTTGAATTTGTCCGAGTAGTCCGTGACATACCATCCCTTTCCCTTGAACATGATTGCGGGCGCTGAGATGACTTTTGTGACGGGTTCGACTTTGCCACAACCACAGGATAATTGATCGCAGGTTTGAATGGGAGGATCTGACA
>JACDDF010000388.1 GCA_013817135.1 Nitrospirales bacterium | reverse complement strand
TTTCTGGGCGACGCGCTTATTCCTTCTTGTCTGGTATGTCCATCCTCATAGATGGACGGAAAAAACGGGCCAATTTCTACGGTGTCCTGACTGAAATTCTGCCCCTTGCCGCGTTCCCCGCCATCTCCTCTGTAAACTGGCCTTCTTCCCCAAACCGGGTTAGAAAGACGTTCGGCAAGTGGTGGGCATTGTCCGTTTGACCAGTATCCTCTTGTTCGAATTCCTGAATTATCCTGCTACCTCGTGGGGTAAGTTTCCATTGCTCAAAGTCATGTCGACACTGCTCCAGATCCAATTCGCACCAGACGAAATACTTATCATCCAGTGTGCTGAGATAGAGATCAATCTGCTCATCATTGCTAGTATGAGGGGTTGCATCATGATGTGCGCATCCACCAAGGAATACCAAGAAACCCACAAGCCCAAGCGTACAAATATTTCTCATTTCACCCTCCGACATCTCGTCTCTACCGGTTAGATGAGAATTTCCTATACGCAAAATCAATGCATTAAGCGAGTTATGTAAAGATCGCACAGTTCAGAGATGAACCGTTTTCGTTTTTCCTCGTTTCTGAGTATATAATCGAGATTATTTGGTCTTTTTTCATAATGGACAAGTCAGAGAAGCCTGGTGATACGGGAAGGGTGGGATCGCAGGCACCCTATTAGTAAGCAACCGAGGTTTGTCTTGTGCAGAGTGAGAATTGAAGACGTTTTCTTGAAGGAGTTACAGCCGGCTTCTTTTCGTTTTAATCTTCGGTGTCTCTGGGTTTAATACTTCGATTAGCCCAGGCATCTCATGCATAGACCTTGCTCCAGGGGACGAAGACTGATGAAGGAAAAAACGACTAGATAATAATGCCATCTTTCTCAGAAGAGGCGCTTGTTCCTGAATAGAGGTATCAGAGGATTAGAAGCGTCAACAATTAGTTTGGTACCCTGAGCCACGGGCGAAGGATTTGTGCTAAGGCTGCCGATGAGACGGGTTTATTAGATCCCTCGTTGGCCCTTGTCCTGAGCGAAGTCGAATGAATCAGGATGATATGGTTAGCCAGGACTTGTTTCGCCTTTCAGCCGCTTCAATCGGTCTTCTTTTAATTCAATCCAGAGCGACTTCTCTCTCTCCACCGTGACGGATCCAGGTTTGAAGCCTTTGCCTTTTTTAACAAATTTCCGCAAGGTATAAATCACTTCACCTTTCCCGCTCTTTCGCATGTCACTAAACCACAGGGTCAGCGTCGCCGCATCCTTCAATGTCTCCGGTGGCACCGTGGCGCCCTTTTCCAACCGGACAACCACGTGAGAGCCTGGTGTCCCTCGAGCATGGAGCCACAGATCATCCGGATTGGCGACCTTCAATGTCAGATGATCGTTATCCTTCGCAGTTTTTCCGACTAAAATCGGGAGCCCATCGGCCGACGTATATGTCCGGTAGGCTTGGGCTGGAGCCGGTCTGCCTTTAGATGTTCGGAGACTGGAGGGACCCGGCGACCCTGGTGCTATTTTTGTTTTTGGCACATAATCGGGATCCACGATCCCTTGTTCCAATTGAGCCAATTTCGCCTCCAATCGGGCCACCTCCTGGTGGGCCTGGTCCACACGGGGCTGGAGATGTTCCTGAGCCCCGATGTATTTATGATATTTTCGAAAGTAATCTTCCATATTCCACACCGCATCTTTTGACGGGTTAAGTGGGAGCGTCAGGGTGGGCAAGGCCGGATCATAATAATCAACCATGGCAATGCTCTCCTGTCCCTTTTTAATCTCATGGAGATGACTCTTCAACAATTCTCCATACCGGGTATAGTCCTGAAACCGCTCCATCTTTTTGAAATCTTCTTGTAACGCCTGAATTTTTCTTTTCGCATGCTTCAGCGCCTTCCGAACATGGGCGAGTTGCTGTTCAAGGATAGTGTCTTTGCCTGCTTCCTGTTCTTCTTCCTCATAACGGGCTTCCAATTCAGCGGATACTGGATACCGCTCCCCAAATCCATCTTTTCCTTGAGTGGAGGCTTCAGGAAGCGGCTCACCAATTTGTTCTCCTTGATGAACAACGGTTTTGTCCTGTGGGATGCGGCCAGCCGTGGCTAGGGGAGGGACAGGCTCCGGCGGTCTCGGCCTTAACTGTGGGGGCGTATAGCGCTCTCCAATCTTGACCCGCGACTCCCGTAGCGACTGCAACACCAATCTCCCCTTATTCAACACATGCACATTTGCCTGATTGCCCGTTAAGGCAATCACCAACACAGACACCTGCTCGGTTTTCACAATCGTGCTAGACACTATCCGATCCCCGGGCTCCTGACTGATCTCCACAATTCGTCCACCTTCAAGATGTGAACGCAGGAACGCACAAAAGGGTGGGGGGGTCGGCGGATTCTCAAACTTCTGAGAAGTGAGATGCAGACGGGCGAACCGGGGCTCCACGCAGACCAGTAATGAACTGGTCTGTCCTGGCGATCGAACATCGAGGGTTAACGTCAACGGCCGGGGTTGGTGAATTTTCTGGATGAATCCACCGACAAGGGCCCGGGTCAATTCTTCGACAATCAACTCACATTCAGAAAGGGAAAGAGCCATAGCAATATGTTACCGGATCGACGAAGTGGGGTCACAGCAGAAACGAATACTTCATTTTCAGGAGTTGGTGGACAATGCTCTTCCCCTTTGCCAAGAGAGAACTCACGTGGGGGAGAGGTATAAGTTAATGATTCTTCCGAGTTTAGTGTGGACGAATCCTTCGGCAAATGCTTGAGACCATATTTCGACACATTCCTCCCTATTGTAAGGGGTTTCATTCCGAAGAGGAATGAAAGATGATGTGGAGATTCAGCTGTGTGCCCATGTCATTGCGCCAGAACCCCTCGAGGCAAGTTGGCATCTGGAGTTTCTACCTCCCCTTGCCCCTCCATACAAAGGAGGGGGAGTACAGATCTATGTTGTTCGAACAACCCACGCCAATTCCTGAAGAGCCAAGAAATATAATGGGGATCAGACTGGTAAATGCACCATCTCTCATGCTGGATTTTGTCCGACCAGATAGGCGATCCATGACGGGTCGGAATCACCTTTCTCCACGCGATGATAGGTGCCTGTCCCTTCATTCGCTTCTACATTGAGGCCTTCCCAGAGAAAGTGCACGTCTTCGAACCCGGCCTCTTTCATGAGTTCAGTGACTTCGGGAATCGTCCACATGCGCCAATCATAGACAAAGGCATTGCGAAGCTCACTCCCATCGCGAAAGAGGAAATGAATCCGGGTTGTACAGAAATAGGTGGAGGGTTCAAAGACATCTTGATCCCACACAAAGATGAAATCTCCAATGCCGTCGTCGGCCGGATTGTCGATGTCTCGATGCTCCTCTTGCTCTACCTGCGTTTCGCTGCCGCCCCAGATATCCAGCACAAACAACCCGCCGGGCTGAAGCGACCGCCTGGCATTCCTGATGTATTGTAAAAGGGTCGGGCGATCACGGAACACCATATAGCTAAAATTCATGGCGACGGTGAGTTGCGAGAGGGGGTGTTGGACGTTTAAGACATTGTCATTAATGAGGGTGAGCCGCTGCTGTTGCTCAGAAGTCAGATGAGAAACGTTGTGTTTGATACCCCAATTCAGCGTAGGCCAATCCAGGTCGATGCCCAAGGCATGATTGTCGGGATGCCGGGTCACGAAATGGGAGGATAAAAAGGCGGTTCCGCAGAAATCCTCCCGAAAGTGGCGAAGGGGAGTGTTGGTATAGCTCTCGA
>JACDDF010000387.1 GCA_013817135.1 Nitrospirales bacterium | reverse complement strand
GTTCCCTTCTTGTGACAACGCCATCCTTCTCAGATTGAGGTGGTGTTTGTGTGAGACTGATGGGGTATGGCTGGTTGTTTTTTGGAACGGCAGACGATGCCGTACAGCGCTGGAATGATAAATAGGGTCAAGGCCGTGGAGGTGATCAATCCGCCAATCACGACGGTGGCCAAAGGCCGTTGGACTTCCGCACCCATACTGGTGGCGACGGCCATCGGTAAAAAGCCCAGACTCGCGACGAGGGCGGTCATCAAGACAGGGCGAAGACGATCCATGGCTCCCTGTGCGACGGCTTCCCGGGTCGGAAGCCCTTCGGTTTCCAGTCTTTGGATACGGCTCACCAATACGACACCGTTTAAGACCGCGATCCCGAAGAGGGCCACACAGCCGATCACCGCTGAGATACTTAACGGCAAGCCCCGCAACCAAAGGGCAAAAATTCCGCCCGACAAAGCCAGGGGCACATTCAAAAATATGAGCAAGGCCGGACGAATAGCTCCAAAAATCACCGAAAGAATGGCGATGATAAGCAGTAAGGTAATCGGCACCACCACAGCCAACCGCCGTGTGGCCTCCTGGAGATGTTTAAATTGGCCACTCCATTCAAGGTAGTACCCGGGCGGGAGGGAGACGCGGTCGCGGATAACCTGTTGGGCTTCGGTGACAAATGAGCCGAGGTCCCGACCACGGATATTGGCTTCGACCACCAGACGGCGTTGAATATTTTCTCGACTGACTTGCGCAGGGCCTTCATCTACTTCAATGGTCGCGACGCGGGACAATGGAACCAGTTCACCATGCGCAGTGGGGATCAGGATGTTGCCAAGCGCCACCGGCCCGGCCGACGTCTCATCAGAGAGGCGGACAATCAGATCAAAGCGGCGTTGCCCCTGAAAGACGGTCCCGACAGTTTGGCCGACCCGGACGGATTCAATGATCCTTAACACGTCTTTGGCACTCAGCCCGTATCGCCCGATTTGGTCACGGTCTACGATGATCCGAATCCTGGGGACACCGGTGACCTGTTCCACTTTCACATCTGCAGCGCCGCGCACCTGTTCGAGTGAACGTGCCACCACATCACCCTGATGGCGTAAGACCTCAAGATCCTCTCCGAAAATTTTGATGGCCAGATCCGATCGAGTGCCGGCAATGAGTTCATTGAATCGCATCTCAATAGGTTGCGTAAAGCTCAGACCAACCCCGGGAACCGCTGCAAGAACCGCAGTTTTAAATTTTTCGATCAACGTTTCTTTCGAAGTGGTCGTGGTCCATTCGTCTTGAGGCTTGAGGACAACAAAGACATCAGACAATTCAATGCCCATCACGTCCGTGGCCACTTCCGGACTTCCAGTTCTGGTGACGACCTGGACGACTTCCGGAAATTGGCGCAACGCTCGTTCTACCCCCAAGGCCGTTTCCACTGATTCGGTCATGGAGACGCTGGGGAGGCGCCAGACTTGAATGGCCATATCCCCTTCCTCTAATCGAGGAATAAACTCGATCCCTAAGCGCGATCCGATCAACAGACTGAGAATAAACAGGAGGATGCCTGGAATCACGACCCATGCCGGTCGGTTCAAGGACAGGTCTAACCAGGGTTGATAAAGTCGCCGGGCATGCCGAATGAGCCAGGTTTCTTCATGATTCGGTTTGGCGCGGGCAAACCAATAGGCTAGCACCGGCACGCCTCCCACGGCAAAGAGCAGTGAAGCCGCCAATGCAAAAATGACGGTCATGGCCATCGGCCGAAACATTTTGCCTTCCAACCCGAGCAGCGACAAAATGGGAACATACACGATGATGATAATGCCGACCGCAAATACAATGGGCCTCAACACTTCCCGCGCGGCATTCTGAATCGTTGCCAGTCTCTCTTGCTTTGACTGGCGGGTGACGTTCCCGAGTCGTCGCAATATGTTATCGATCATGACGACCGATCCATCCACCAGCAGTCCGAAGTCAATCGCCCCCAGGCTCATCAGATTGCCGGAGATACCGGCGTGGTACATGCCGGTGAAGGCCATCAGCATGGAAAGAGGAATGGCCAACGCCACAATACACCCGGCTCGAAAATCCCCTAAAAAAGAAAAGAGAATCGCGATGACCAACAGACCTCCTTCGAGTAAATTATTTCTAACAGTGGTGATGACTTTTGAGACGAAAATGGTTCGGTCATAATAGGGTTCAATTATGACCCCCGGTGGAAGCGTCGCTTGAATCTCCTGAACCCGTTCCTTCACGCGTTCAACCACTTGCTGAGCATTGGCGCCTGCCAACATTTGAACCATTCCGATAACCGTTTCCCCCTCACCCATCCGCGTGGCCGCGCCTATCCTCAGGGCGGCGCCTTCTTTGACCTCCCCCAAATCCCTGACGAAAATAGGCACGCCGCCGGGTCCATGACTCACGACGATTTGTTCTAAATCGGCAATCGTCGAAGCCATGGCTTCCCCTTTGATGAGATACAGCTCCCGCTCATGTTCAATGTACCCGCCTCCGGCAAGGGCGTTGTTCTGCGCCAGGGCATCAAACACGGCTTTTAAGGTGAGATTGAAGGCCAGGAGTTTGCTGGGTTCGACGACCACCTGAAATTGTTTGGTCTCTCCGCCCCAGATATTCACTTCCACCACACCGGGAACGGCACGAAGCCGCCTGCCGATATCCCATTCCAGCAGCGTCCTCAAAAACATCGGACTGTAGCCCTCTCCTCTGAGGGTAAATTGATAAACCTCTCCCAAACCTGTCGATAAGGGGCCCATCATCGGTCGTCCATAAGCGGCGGGAATGCGTTCAGTGGCTAACGTCAGACGCTCGTTGACGAGTTGTCGGACAAAATAGAGATCGAGGTGTTCCTCAAAGATCGCCGTCACGGCCGATAAGCCATAACGTGAGACCGAACGCACTTCCTGTAATCCCGGTATCCCGCTAAGTGCGGTTTCAATCGGAAACGTGATGAATTGTTCCACCTCAATCGGACCGAGCGCGGGGGAACGGGTGAGGATCTGCACCTGGACAGGAGTGAGATCGGGAACCGCGTCGATGGTGAGATTGGTCAGCGACCATACTCCGGAGACGATTACCAAAAGCAGGGCGACGACGGTAAAAAACCGATATCGAAGTGAGAGTGTAAGAAGGCGTTCCATCAAAAGAATTCAAGCGCGTGAAAAGGGGAGAAGGAAATGTTCAGTGGATGCTTTTCATATTTAAATTTTCATTTCTCATTCTTACTCTCCTTGAATAGAGGTTTTCATAATGGCGTTTTTCAGGTCAAAGACGCCTTCAGTGACGACCTGCTCTCCCAGCTTCAAGCCCCGTGTGACTTCCACAAGTCCGCCGCCTTCCTGGCCGGTCTCGACAAATACGAAATCGTATCCGGTGTCCCGTTGAACGAACACGCCGCGCACGCCATCCACCATCGTCAAGGCCGACAACGGTATGGATAAAGCGGGATTTTGTTGATCGATCAACCGCACTTCCACATATTCATTGGGTTTGAGTCGGCCCTTCGGGTTCTCGACGTCGAATCGCACGCGGATCGTTCGAGTGGTGGCATCCGCGACCGGGGCGATATAGGTGAGTCGGGCGGTGATGGGATCTCCGCCACGGGGAAGGACCTGGCCCTCATCGCCTTCCTGGAAACGACGGGCTTGTT
Source organism: Nitrospirales bacterium (assembly GCA_013817135.1). Taxonomy (GTDB): domain Bacteria; phylum Nitrospirota; class Nitrospiria; order Nitrospirales; family UBA8639; genus Nitrospira_E. The sequence continues at coordinate 98 of JACDDF010000387.1, read as the reverse complement.
CGATGGGCAGATTGGCAAACACCCACACGCGACTGGTATCCACAATTTCAAAGAACTCCTCTCCTGCCGCCACGCCCTGGCCCAGCACGATGTGTTGG
>JACDDF010000386.1 GCA_013817135.1 Nitrospirales bacterium | reverse complement strand
CAGAGGGGGTAATCTATCAAATTTCCCAGCGTCCGGATTACATCGTCAACGACTTTTTTGAATGGGTCCAGCACAACCGGGCGATTGTAAATACCCGGGATGAACCCTTGGCCGACCCCGAACGGTTCCGGCGGTTGCACTTGCTCATGGGCGATTCAAACATGGCCGAGGAAGCGACCTTATTGAAAATGGGCACGACCGGATTGGTTCTCCAGTTGATCGAAGAAGGCTATGCTCCTCAAGGGTTGGGTTTCGATGATCCCGTCCAGACCCTGCGAGCTATCTCGCACGACCCTCAGCAAAAATGGATGGTTACTCTCTCAACCGGCCGGCATCTTTCAGCCTTGGATATTCAAGAGCAATTTTGGGAAGCCGCTGCCAAGCACTATGCCGGGCAGGATGAGGAAACCGATTGGGTGTTGGCCCATTGGGAATCGGTGGTAAAGGATTTACGAAAAGGTTATCAGGCGGTGGTAGGCCGGGTTGATTGGGCCTCCAAGCTCTCGTTGTTGGAAACCTTTCGGGAAGCGGAGAAGTTAGAATGGGACGATCCCTGGTTGAAAAGTCTGGACTTGGAATATCACAATGTCGATCCACAGGCAGGGCTGTACCATGGCATGACGGAAGAAGGCGATGCGCCGCGCTTGACCACGAATGAGTTAGTCCGGTTAGCGAAAGTCCAACCGCCACGAAATACCCGTGCGTTTGGTCGGGGAGAAGTCATCCGCCATGTCCTCGATCAAGGCTTAGCAGATTTTTTGGAGCCGGCGACACGCCATCATGATCCTCGGCAACCACCCTATATCATCAACTGGTCGGCTTTGAAACTTCTAGACAGTCCCGCCTTTGTCATGGCCGACCCCTTTCGCAGCTATGTACAAGAAAGTCGCGATTATTGTGTGGAAGGGTCTTCCCGCCCCCCCTCTCGAACCGCTCTCCAATAAGCCAGCTACATAACGCTCTGCGTAGCGATTCACGACTAGGCGATTGGTTGAATCCAGCAGTCGTCCACGGTGAATGACTTTCCTAACCTTTCAACACGTGGTAATTTATAACGAATCTTTAAAGTCATACAGGAGAACGCATATGACATTAACTAAGCTTTCCTCAAACGAGATCAATTCCAGGCTCACCGAACTTTCTGGATGGGACTTTCAGGATGGTAAATTACACCGGGACTTTAAATTTTCAGATTTTGTTGAAGCCTTCGGATTTATGTCACGGGTGGCGTTACTCGCAGAGGCCGCCGGGCATCATCCGGAATGGTTCAATGTGTACAACACTGTCAAAATTGATCTGGCAACGCATGATGTCAATGGAGTCAGTCAAGCTGATTTTGATCTCGCCATCAAAATCAATCGGATCTGTGAGAGCTGAGTTTCGGCATGCACTCCTAGCCATGGTCATTGGAATCTTTGTTCATGGACTGGGGCGTTCAGTCGGGCATCGCCTGAAATATAACAGCACGATTTGTCTCATGATTCAAGACTTCATTTCGTAAAAGCAACCAACATGAAAATGACCCAATTACTGTGTATTTTCGTCTGCATCATTACGGCCTCCTGCACGTATAAAAAAGAGACTGAAACTGTCGATACTCATAAGGTGATTTATCCGGTCGTAGAAGATGCGAAATATAGCAGCAAATATGTCGCCCAAATTCAATCGGTGAATTATGTAGAGATACGAAGTAGAATTAGAGGGTATATTGAAAAAATTTATGTGGATGAAGGGCAGCCGGTCAAAAAAGGGCAGTTGCTGTTTGCTCTGCTCTCTACCGTATTTGAAATAGAATTGCAAAAAGCGAATGCGGCGTATAGAAATGCCCTGGCAGATTTAAAGGTGGCGAAAGTCGAATTAGAAAACGTGACCGTGCTGGTCGAGAAAAATATTGTGTCTAAGTCGGAGCTTCATGTCATTCAAGCAAAAGTCGATGCATTAAGAGCTAGCGTGGAACAGGCGATGGCAAATAAAGAGCAGGAAGCCTTACATCTTTCATTTTCAAAAATACGAGCTCCTTATGACGGTTTTATTAACCGTATTCCCAACAAGGTGGGAAGCTTGATAGCCGAAGGAGACATATTGACCTCCCTTTCCGACAATCGGGAGGTATTCGCCTATTTTAACCTTTCAGAAGTCGATTATCTTAATTACATTGCTTCTGGAGAACAAGAGGCCAACATTGTGAGCTTTGAACTCGCCAACGGTGTCCTTTATGGGTATGAAGGGACCATAGAAATGATTGAAAGTGAATTCGACGGCTCAACGGGGAATATTGCATTTAGGGCCAGGTTCCCCAACCCTGATGGACTGTTAAAACAAGGGGCAAACGGGAAGGTTATTGTCAATAAAATATTGAAACATGCGTTGCTCATTCCTCAAAAATCAACATTTGAAATTCAAGACCAATTGTATGTGTATGTGGTGAATCAAGATAGTGTGTTAGAGCAACGGAATATTGTCTATAAAATGCGATTGCCAAATTTTTACGTGGTGGAGTCCGGTTTGTCTAAAGACGAACAGATTCTGTTCGAGGGTGTGGAGAATGTGATGAATGGAGACAAGGTGCACCCTGTTCAGGTTGATATGGCCAATGCCATGCTGTGAAGCAGTCAAGATTAAGAAACATTAGATCCATATGACTGCAATATTTATTCATCGTCCGGTTCTATCCATTGTTATATCTCTTTTCATTACATTGCTGGGCTTGTTGTCCTTTACCCAGCTCCCCGTCACTCAGTTTCCCGAGATTACTCCTCCCGAAGTCACTGTGACAACAAACTTTATTGGTGCGAATGCCGAAGCTGTGGTCAAAGCCGTTGTGACACCACTCGAACGAGCCATTAATGGGGTCCCTTTTATGTCCTATATGTCGTCCGTTTCCGGCAATGATGGCAAGAGCATTATCCAGATTATTTTTAAGGCCGGGACCGACCCGGAAATAGCCGCTGTGAATGTTCAGAACAGAGTGGCTTCCGCCTTGGAAGAGTTGCCTCCAGAGGCGATTAAATCCGGAGTGATTGTCGAGAAGGTGCAAAACAGTATGTTGTTGTATATCAACATACTCAGTCTGGATCCAACGATAGACGAAAAATTCCTCTACAATTTTACTGATATCAATGTCCTGAAGGAGCTGAAAAGAATAGATGGTGTCGGTTTTGCTGAAATTATGGGATCAAGGGAATATGCCATGCGTGTATGGCTACGTCCCAGTAAATTAGTCATGTACAACATTTCAGCTCTCGAGGTCATCGAAAAATTACAGGCCCAGAATGTAGAAGCCGCGCCTGGAAAAATTGGCGAGAGCTCAGGGAGGGATACGAACGCCCAGGCCCTTCAGTACGTATTGAAATATACCGGCAAGCACAATACAAAGGAGGCCTATGAAGAACTTGTATTAAGCAGTACGGATGATGGGGAAATTCTGCGGCTCAAAGATGTGGCAGAGATTGAATTCGATTCCCAGGATTATGATGTTCTTTCCAAAGAAAATGGACAAGCCTCCGCGGCTATTGTGTTAAAACAGCGTCCTGGCAGTAATGCCAAGGAGGTGATCAATAGGATCAAGGAAAAAATGGAGGAAATTAAATCGACGTCATTCCCTCCAGGGATGGATTACAGCCTCAGTTATGATGTGTCTGAGTTTTTGGATGCGTCCATTGACCAAGTTCTGACAACCCTGCTTGAAGCATTTCTTCTGGTATCCCTGGTGGTGTTTGTCTTTCTGCAGAATGTTCGGCTCACCATCATTCCTATTTTGGC
>JACDDF010000385.1:1941-3768 GCA_013817135.1 Nitrospirales bacterium | reverse complement strand
ATGACCATTACGCGATTGTGACCTATTGGAGTTCATTTGAGGATCACGAAAAATCTCATGCCGATGAGCTGTTCAATAAGACATTCGCCGCTTTGGCTACGATGTGTTCTGAGACGAAAGAACTTGGCTACGATATGCTATGGCAGGGCGCGGCAAAGGAAACCTAGTGGTAACGAGTCGATAGCCCAGAGTATGGGGATAAAGATTATAAACCCCTAAGGATTACATGCCAGGCCCAACTTATAAAAAAAATCTACCCCCAATGTAAGGATTTTCCAAATTACCACTCCTTTGAAAAATTGCATGGTCATTTCCCTAGGTCGAATGAAGGAGAAGGACGGAGACTTCGGGTGGTACCAGAAAACGGACGGGGAGGATACTCGTGCCGATTCCCGGTGTGACAAACAAATGGCGGCCATCTTCAATAATATGTCCGATGGCAAATCGTTCTCCGTATCGGGATGGCACGACCGGCCGGCCGATCAAGGGAATATAGACCTGTCCTCCATGCGTATGCCCGGCCACCGTCAACGCCACACGAGACGGAGTCTCAGGAAAGATATCGGGATTATGGGTAAAGGCCAGGATGGTGGCATCCTCAGGAATCTGAGAGAGGGCCAACGGGACATCATGCGCGCCCTCCATGAAATCGCTAAATCCCGCCAACCAAAATTGACAGGTTCCTGACTGGATGGGGACTGCGAAGTCCTCCAGCACCTGGATGCCGACCTGTTGAAACGCAGCCATCGTGCCCGGTCCGTCATGCCACCAGTCGTGGTTCCCCAACACGGTGAACACCCCCAATGGTGCCGACAATCTCGCAAGATGCGCGGCCGACTCTTGAGGGGGAAACGAACTGCCCGCCTGGGACACCATGGACGACGTAGTCTCCGGCCAACAGGATGAGATCCGGCTTGGCTTTGAGGGTCAGGTCAATGGCTGTCTTCAAGTGGTTGAGATGATTGAATGGCGAGCCCACATGCAGATCCGAGAGTACGGCCACCTTCAGTCCCTCACACGTCTGGGGCCAGGAAGAAATAACCAGTTCGTGAGTTTCATTGTGCAGACTGGACGGTTCCCACCAATACGCCCACAGACGACAGCCAAAAATGGTACGAAGAGCATCGCGAATAGTCGTTTGATGATCATGGGATGTTTTCTACCAAATGGTGTTGGTTACTCTGTGGGAACATGCATGCCAGGGAAAGCAAACCCTATTCTTTCATCAGGCAGAGAAAGTCCTGCCATAGTATTTGTTATAAACGGTCATTCATAAAATCCAGTTCTTGAGGGCGGCCAACTCCGCCATACATGGCGCTTCGGCAATGATCGCTAAACGGGAGGTGGTAATACAATATCCCGATATTCTTCGTCACCATTTTCCGTAATCGGGCATCCCGAGTTTCTTGATCGGCTTCTGGAAAAGGGTTGAGGCTAAATCCCATTCGCGAACTGGAAATCACAGCCATTCCATTCTGCCGAAGGCTAAAGGCGTATTTCCAGGTATACTTTTGGATATACATGTCTTGATCGGTAAAGACGATCGGGATCAAGGGGGTGTTCGATCCGGAAGGAAGGACCTGTCTTTCCACCTCTGCCAGAATTTCTTCGGCGATATATTGCCCTCGATCAGAATCAAAAGCCGGGAACGGCACAGAGAGAGGAGGAAGAATGGTGATGGGGAGTCCGTATGTTTCTTGAAAGAATTGAGCATACATTTCCAGCAGCGCGATTGGAAAACGACCCACAGGAATAAAGACAACCTCTCCCGAACCGCGGAGTTCCTGGATGCTTGCAGATTCAGGCGCTGGTTTGATGAGACAATAG
>JACDDF010000385.1:0-1931 GCA_013817135.1 Nitrospirales bacterium | reverse complement strand
CTCCAACACAAGTGGTGATCACAAATAGGATGATTTGCAAAAACCAATAGATCAGTTCAAGGGTGGACATGGGGAGAACTCAAGCAGTGGAAAAGATGCCTAAGGATTGCAGGTGTTTCTTCCAGGGAACCCATACGGATTCCCCTGAAATGGCTTCACCGCCCAAAGGCATTACCGTAGACTTATCGGCAAGTTAGGAGAGTTTGGAGAAAAGGCGGGCAGAATCAGATAATAGTATTAAGAGGAAATTCGGCTGATTTCGCTGGAATAAGGTCCAGGATGGAAAAGGGCTTAGGTCGAGGGTCCTCCTCGGTTGGGGAGGTAATAGGGTATGGACACGAGTGAGATGAGGGAAATGCTCAGGCATTCCCACAGCATTTTTTATACTTTTTTCCGCTGCCGCAGGAGCACGGATCGTTACGTCCAATCTTGGGCTCGCTACGAACGACGGTTTGAACGCCAGGACTTTTGCCGTCGGAGAAATACCAGGTCCCCTCATGTTTCCGAAACTCGGCTAGTTCATGATGGATTTGAGGGCCTTCATCTGTCTCAAATGTGGCCTTGAATTCGACGAGGCCCGCTTCATCGTCTATTCCACCCTGTTTCGTCGCGAGAATTTCTAACCCCGCCCACTTGGTGGTTTCCGCCCACTTGCGATTGGCTTCGAGGTCGATGTCGTGTTGGGTTTTGGGGTCATGGGTCTTTTCGATAAAAACCATCTGGACTTGCGTATAGGCCGAATATCTGGCCCGCATGAGTTGCTCTGCAGTCTCTGCCTGTGTCACTCCGGTGATGAAGGGCTCACAGCATTGCTTAAAGGTCTTTCCACTCTGACACGGACACTGCATATACGACTCCTTTTCTAAGTGCATGCAAATGGTGATGGACTCTTGTACGTCGAGAGTGCCAGAAAAGTCAAAAGGCCCGGCATCTAATTTTTCTGGAAAAGTATTGGGGGGTCCGGTCAGCTGCCTTTCCCCTCCTTATCTCTGCTCGTAAATCTCCTGAATAGCTGGTCCATCTATGTGGCTAAAGCCATGCTCGGTGGACATTTATGAATACCGCGCACCCACGTGGCGCACATGGATGATTTGGCGGGAAAATAACTCAATAGCCCTTTGTTGCTGCAAGTACATCATTTCTTCTTTTGAATAGATTTTAGGATTGTCGTTGGGGTGACGTCTGATTAGCCTCATGGGGGAATTGAGGAATGTGTGGAAGTTATTCGTCAGTTGAGTTAGGCTTTTTGCAAGTCTTATGGAGTAGCTCTGTATAGAAAGAAAAATTGAGTAAAAACGATGAAGGAGCACAGGAATTTGAGCAGGCCGTAGACTTTCTTTTTAACCGGAACCAGTTACGGATCACGGGAAGAATTATTCTACACGTGACGTATTCTCCATCACGATTGGGATCCCGGGTTCCTTGGCAGGTAAGGCCTTGGAGTGGGAGATTGCCCAGGTTAGTGATCGGGATGGTAGCGGGAAAGTCGATATTACCTGGTTCAATACCAATTCAGGTGAGGTCGAGATATGGCTGATGAATGAGGTCACTGTTGGTTCAACAGGTTCTCCAGGGACCACCTCTCCGAGTTGGGAGATTCAATAGGAATGAACTCGGCCAATGCCCCAAGAATCAAACAAAGTTACAGAACTGGCCAAGGACTGGTGAGAGGGGTTTTCTTAACTGACTGGGGGGGGCCGGGGAGGGGAATCTCAACCGGAATAGTAGAAATACGAATGATCGAGCAGGCTGTGGAAGATTAAAGTGGGCTGGTTTTGTCAAAGACCTGTCCCCTTCCTTTGTCGAACAATGGAAGAGCATCGTATCCAAGGAAACAGGCTGTTTATGGCAAAATGGTGGAAACGATTGTGGGAAAATGCAAGAAACATTGACTCATTTTTCGAGAGGCGGTAACACCACCTGTTTTCTGT
>JACDDF010000384.1 GCA_013817135.1 Nitrospirales bacterium | reverse complement strand
AAACTCCTGCTTTTCATAACTGGCACAGCTTTCCCCCCAGCCGCCATCCTGATTTTGGACTGAGCGCACCCATGCGGCAGCACGCTGGACTGCGGAGCTTGCAGTCGGGGAGCCACTTGCGCGAAGACCACGTAGGGCTAGAAATGTTCCATACGTATAATTCACGCCCCAGCGTCCATCCCAACTCCCGTTGGCTTGTTGGTGAACTAAAAGGTATTGGACGGCGCGCGCAATCGCCGGGTGTTGGTGTGTGTAATCACGACGACAGAGTGCCTCTAACACCCGCCCCGTAATATCCGGGCAGCTTGGATCAAGCATGGCATTGTGGTCTGCGAATGGGACCTTGTTCAGTAAGGCCCAAGTATTATCGACATCAAAGGCAGCCCAACCCCCGTCCGAGGATTGCATCCCGAATAACCAGTTGATGGCTCGAGATTCGGCGCGGGTTTGTCGATCAGGATCCGAGGCCTTGGCATGCTCTAGTGCCAACAAGACCATGGCGGTATCGTCGATATCCGGGTAGAGTTCGTTCGCAAATTGGAAGGGCCATCCTCCAGGCTGTAAATCCGGACGCTTGACGGACCAATCTCCTTTGCGGCGAATCTCTTTGCTTAATAACCAGTCAGCCGCCCGCTGCATGGCTTCCGGTTCACCAATCCCAAGTTCCCCCAAGGCAAACATTGAAATGGCCGTATCCCATACCGGTGATAAACTTGGCTGAAACTGTAGCGCGCCTTCCTTCTCAAGAATGAGTCCTTCAAGCTGGCCAAGTGTGTCGATAAAGTCGGGATGGTCACGCTCATAGCCAAGAGCATCCATCGCCATGAGGGCGTACATCATTCCCGGAAAAATTGCTCCCAATCCATCCGTGAACCGCATGTGATCTAGCATCCACTTCTCTGCTTCGCGAATCGCTTTCGCGCGAATATCCTTAAAGCCACGTTTTTCCCAAAGTTTTAAAATCTTGTCTACCTGATGAAACATGAGAGAAAAGGGATCTTTTTTGGGAAACGTCAGTTTCCGATTGGGCACCAATAGTTCGTCAACGGTCCAATTGCCAGGTACCTTCCGCTGTACCCCGGACGCTTGAAGAATGGAGAGGGGGACGACGATAGCTCGACTCCACGATGAAATTTCATACAAGACATTCCCAGGGATGAGGACGAGTTCAGGCGGCACACTGGGGGTGTATTTTCTTGGGAAAAGACCAAACATGCTCAGATTATTCTTTGTATAGCTATTGGTTGCTTGAAGGCCTCCGAGGGCAAGAATACATTCACGTGCCCGCTGCATTAGTGGTTGGTCGGGGTCATAGCCACCAACCCGAAGTGCCACGTACGCACGGGTTGTTGCATTCACCTCAGCGGGGCCCTCTGAGTAGATATCCCACCCCCCATCTGAAAGTTGGCGGTCAAGGATGGTGCGCATGGCTTTGTCTATTTTGATCTGAATCTCAGGCTTCCAGGCACCGGCCTCTGGTGGATACAGCCAAAGCAAAAGCAACACGTAATCGGATTCCAATGTTGTGTCGGCGGTTAAATCTCCCTGCCAAAACCCTTGCGGATTTTGTTTTGCTAATAGTGCACGCGCAGATGTTTGGGTGGGTTGGTACGCTTGTCGTTCGAGTTCCTCCACATGTGACTTAAAGGAAGCAAGCTCCGCGAAGGCGTTTTTAGGCTGCGTGGGTGTGATACTTGCGGACGGTTCTCTCATGGATTCTCCTGGTTGTGTGTGAGATTGGATCTCCAGAACAAGTGCAGCTCGTTGCTCGCGAGTGGGTGGGGCTAATCCTAGAGCCTCGCTGAACCACAGCCCTTCGGCAGCAAGCCGTCCAACGAGGGAGCGGGTCGGATCATCGGTATTAGCCAGAAAGATGCTTTGCCAATTTTGGTACCGCTCTCGAATGGGCTCCAGGAGATGGGGGTTGATCGCAAGAGCAGCCATGAGAATTGAGGCAATTTCATGTCCTTGCAGAGAGCGATGGTTTGTCGGATTTTCGACAGCATCAGTATCAAGTGCCGTCCAGGGTTGCTCCTCATAAATGGAGCTGGTGAGGAAATCTCCAACTTGTTTGCGATCCAAATCCTGTATGAGTAACTCTATGAGCCCTACCAGTAACTGTTCTTTCCCCTCAAAATGATAGAGTAATCCACCTTTACTCAGTCCGGCTTCTCGAGCGACATGCTCTAGTGTCAACGCACTGGCGCCGTCCCGTCCCAACAGGTCAATGGCGGTCTCAAGAATTAAATAGCGGGTTGAAGTCAGCATGGCTAGCTACTGTACCGTCTGGCTGGTTTAGTTTCAATTTAAAAATTTGGTTTTACACCCTAAAACAAGTTAAAGATGACGATCATGGGGTTGGATTCAAGGCCATGCAGCAAAACATCCATGAAATGGCAGGCACCATTCGGCTCTGGCACCTCATTGAGGCGAATGTCGCCTGTGAGTCAGCATTTAGTCGTGACACAGATGAGGGGAGAGGGGGAAAGAAATTAATTAAAGGCCAGAAATCGGTCGCAGCCGTCGATAATGTTTGAGAGAATCACCAAGCCGCAAAAGGTCACTTCTTTACCATACCCGTCGGTGGACATGTGGTGTTGTTGGCATCCATAGGCGCACACAAATAACTTCAGTCCGTCCTTCGCCAACTCGGAAAATCTCTGGTCTTCTAGGTTTTTGACTCCCTCATCGATGAAATACAGATAAGTATCTACCTTATTGGCTAAGGCGGTTTTGGAGAGGTGGTAGACGGTTTCCGCATTGGGATGTTCAGGTGAGGTTGAGAGCAGGAGGCCTAACTTTTTATTGGCGAGGGTAGGATTGGCTATAATGGTGGTGGAGTCCATGGGATAAAATCTCTGAATAATAAGGTATTACCGACTGTTTATAGGTGGAATGAGCTCGGCTGTCAAGGGAATGTCCAGGGGGGATGTTTTGCTTGACGTCGTTTTTCCTCTGTCCTTATAATTTACTTGATTTTCAAGAGAATTTTTCATCTGTGATTATTTTTGATTATGGCGAATCTTACGCATTTTAATGAATCCGGGCGGGCTCGAATGGTGGATGTAACCGATAAGCGTTCAACCGAGCGTGTAGCGGTGGCCCAGGGGAAGGTGTTTATCTTGCCGGAAACCCTGGAGAAAATTCATGAGGGTCGGATTGCAAAGGGTGATGTGCTGGCCGTAGCTCAAGTGGCCGGGGTTATGGGGGCCAAACGGACTCCCGATCTGATCCCAATGTGTCATCCTCTTCTGCTGACCGGTGTGGATGTGGATTTCAAAGAGGACTCTCAGCCTAATCCTGATGGAAGGTACGCGATTACCATTGTAGCAACGGTGAAAACCACCGGAAACACCGGAGTGGAAATGGAAGCGATGACAGCAGTTTCCGTGGCAGCTCTGACCATTTATGATATGTGTAAGGCGGTTGATAAGGGCATGGAGTTTGGAGAAATTGCCCTCGTGTCGAAGTCAGGGGGAAAGTCTGGTACGTATGTCCGTGGTCAAAAGGCAAAATAGCGAGGGGTGATGTCCGTTGCCCTTGTCTGGTCGTGGGAATGGTAGATTGTGAAGATTAAATTATTCGGGATGTTAAAGACCATGATTCCTGGAGGAAAGGATTTGGAGGTCGTCATTTCTGAAGGTGGACAGGTCAGGGATCTGGTTCACTCCATTCAGATTGAGCATCCTCAGGTTGGGGAATTACTCGATAAGAAAAAGGTATTGATATCGGTGAATCAAGAAATTGCACATTGGGACACGGTGCTTAAAGAG
>JACDDF010000383.1 GCA_013817135.1 Nitrospirales bacterium | reverse complement strand
ACGACTAAGGCCAGTCTTGTATGGGTTTGAATCCGATACCGTTTCTTTTGATAAAAGTCCAGGAGGTCGCGGAAGACAATAAACCCGATGCCGCCCAGAACGAGAAGGAGACTAATGGAAGCATTGACCAGGAAATCGTCACGATAGGGGATCAGATTTTGGGAAAACGTCGAAAAACCCGCGTTATTAAAGGCGGAAACGGAATGAAAAATGCCCTGCCATAAGGCCTCGAACACGGGCATATCGCGAGAAAACCGTGCAGAAAGTATCAATGCGCCCACGCCTTCAAGAGTAAAGGTAATGATCAAAATGGTTTTGACGAAACGAACCAATCCAGCCAAATCCAAGGAGCTGAGCGCCTCAGCCATCATCATGCGGTTTCGTAATCCTATGCGTTGTCCCACGGCGATGAGGAGGACGGTCGCGAGCATCGCATACCCTAACCCGCCCAATTGGATGAGGGACAGAAGGACAATCTGGCCGAATACCGTAAAATCTTTTGCCGTGTCCGCCACAATCAGGCCGGTGACCGTTACGGCCGAAGTTGCCGTAAAGAGGGCGTTGAGAAAACTTAATGACTTACCGGGAGTCGTGGCCCATGGGGTTTTCAGTAAGAAGGTCCCTACGACGATGAGTCCCATGGCGCCCAGCGTGACGAGTTGGCCGGCTGAGAGGTGGCGGTGGGAAAAAAACCGCCGAATCGCGGTGCTCGGAATCCAAGAGCCCCGATGAGTTGGAGGTGGGGATGAAGGCATTATGGAAGGCAAGGACGTGGTCTTATTTCAATGGAGTAGGGGGTGTAGAAAACAGTGGGAAAAACCAGGCAGCATACCTAAGAGCTAAATTGTCTGAAAGTGGTCCTCCGCACGTTGTCTTCATGGACGACTTAACTTCCGGGGGGAAAACAATGGGAGAAGAGCATATTGCTTGAAAACCAGTGGGCAATCTTGTCTGAGGTGAAGTTTAGCTGTCAAGACGGGCCAGCATCAGGCGGCCTGATGGGAAATCCCTTGCCCAAGGAGTTGGAGGAGGTCACTGTGGTGATAAGGCTTGGACAGGATCGCGTACGCTCCTTCGCTCAGGGCCTGATGCCGGAGCTGATCTGACCAGGTCGCGGTAACCAGAATGAACGGAATGGCCCGGTTTATGGAATTCAGTCGAAGGGCTTGAAGAAGTTGCAGCCCATTCATTCCCGGCATCAGGTAGTCGGACAAAATCAGGCTAATGGAGGGGTGCTGCTGAATGAGGGAGAGGGCCTCTATCCCATTTTCTGCTTCCAGACAGGTATACCCATTGATTTCAAGCCTGCGTTTCAGCAGCCATCTGAGGTCGAGTTGATCCTCTACAAGGATAATCGTCCGATGTTTGGGAAAAGAAGGCAATGAGTCTGATGCGAGCATATCCATATCCTGGGAGAACCCCATGTGTAGGAGAACGATGTGCAAGGGGTATTCCATAATGCTCTTCAGAGCCTGTTGTCATATGGGGTAGGAGTCATCCCTTTATCAGTCGGTTTTTAAAGATATATTTGGAATTGCTAGAAAAAGATTCTGGGAAGAGAATGTGCCTGGTTAAGAAAAGGAGAAACTTTGTCTCTAAAGGAGACAATCTGTCTTTTTTCTTGTGGACAGGTCTCGCTGGAGGTTCCCACGCGAGAGGAATTTCATTGGGCCAAATAAATCCTGAACGTTTAGCGAGCAGATGAAGGTTGAGACCCCTGCCGATGGCTGGCAGGGGCCGATTTCCCGACCGGAGAAAAAATCGGGGATAGGTTCACGTTACATAAAATAGTCGAAGTCGCTTTCACGACGGGTCCGGCGGCGGAGCGCGAAAATAGCGGCTGGTTCGTCGTTAGGGTCCAATCGAACGTTGTATTCACCTCCCACGACTTGATGCCGGTAATCTTGAATGAGTTCATGCAGTTGATAGGTGTCCTGTTCACCAATGCCGCATTCTTCAATGGGAATAAGCAGCCGAGCCTCATGGACGGTATAAGGATCCATATTGATCGCGAACAACAGAATGTCCGTCTTGTCGGCATTCATTTTCCCATAGAAAAGAATATGATCGTTGTCGGATTGGTAGAATTGCAGATTGGTGAAGGTGTGCAGGGCAGGGTGATCCCGTCGGATTTGGTTAATGCGGGTGATATAGTCACGGATGTTTCCGGGACGATCCCAATCCCAGTGCCGGATTTCATATTTTTCCGAATCCTGATATTCCTCGGTTCCGGGAATCGCCTTATTTTCACACAGTTCGTAGCTATTGTAGATCCCGTAGGTGGGGGAGAGCGTGGCGGCCAACGCGAGCCTGAATTTAAAGGCCGGTCGACCTCCCTGCTGGAGAATTTCCGGCAGGATGTCCGGTGTGCTGGTAAAGAAATTCGGCCGGAAATAGTCCTTCATCTGCGTCTGAGTTAATTCCGTGAGATATTCGGTCATCTCGGCTTTGGAGTTTCGCCACGTAAAGTACGTGTACGACTGCGTATAACCGGCTTTCGCGAGCACTCGCATCATTTTCGGACGGGTAAATGCTTCTGCCAGAAACAACACATCAGGATGTTCTGATTGGATTTCCCGGATGAGCCATTCCCAAAAGGTGACGGGCTTGGTATGCGGATTGTCCACCCGAAAAATTTTGACGCCATGCCCGATCCAAAACAGAAAGATCCGCTTCATTTCCTGCCACATGTCCTGCCAGGCTTCGGTATAGAAATCAAATCCGTAAATGTCTTCGTATTTCTTGGGAGGGTTTTCCGCAAATTTAATTGTCCCGTCCGGGCGTTGTTTGAACCATTCCGGATGTTGTGTGACGTAGGGATGATCCGGGGTGGCATTGATAGCGAAATCTATGGCCACTTCCATTCCGTGGCTTCTGACGGCTTGTTCCAAATGGTCAAAGTCTTTCATCGTGCCGAGCACCGGCTCGACGGCATCATGCCCTCCATGCCGGCTCCCGATGGCCCAGGGACTGCCAGGTTCACCCGGCTTGGCCTTCAAGCTGTTGTTGCGTCCCTTGCGATTGGTCTCTCCGATAGGATGAATGGGCGTGAGGTAGAGGACATCGAATCCCATGTCACGAATGGCCGGAAGGCGTGTTTCGCAATCTTTAAATGTGCCTCCTTTTCCCGGTACGGTCCCTTCCGATCGGGGAAATATTTCATACCATGCGCCATACCGGGCGCGCTCACGGTCCACGATGACCTCCAGGTCCTTTTCATACGTCGACCATGCCGCCCGTTGTTCGTGCTGATCGACAAGGGCAGAGACAATCGGATCTAAGGCGATGGCGATCCGGGCTTCCTGGTCAGGGGCGGACCTCCATTTATCCAACCAGATTTTCAGCTCGGACTTATCCGGACCTTTGACCCTGGCCATCGCGTTTTTGACGTGCGCTTCCCCTTCTAATAATTCACTCGACAGGTCAGGAAGCACCCCGTGTTTCTTGGTGAGTTCAATCCGCCAGGTTTCAAAACTCTTCACAAAGGCTCCCACTGAATACAGATAGCGGGTGTTTTCTGAGAGCGGAAATGATCCGGCCCACCGGTCGTTATCGATATGATGCATGGGGGTTTCCAACCAATCCTTCTGCCCCAGCATTTTGTAACGAAGCACGGCCCCGATGGTGTCGTGTCCTTCCTTGAACACGTCGGCGGTGACGTCCAGGGTCTCCCCGACGATCCGTTTGATCGGATAGCGCCCCCCATCCAGTTCAGGCTCGACATGTTCAATGATCAGGGTTTGCAACGTTTTGGGCATATTCGGCATGAAGCAC
>JACDDF010000382.1 GCA_013817135.1 Nitrospirales bacterium | reverse complement strand
GTTCAATTGGGACAGACGGCGAGTCTGCACCTGAAGGGCATGGTGATGCCCTATCAGCTTCCTTTGGAGATGAACGGGCGATTTGGCCCCCTTCAATCCATTTTTGATCTTCCGATGATCGATCTCTGGGGTAGCGTAGGCAAAGTAGAGGGAACGGCACAGGGCAAGGTGATAGATGGAAGGCTTGAATTGGACGTGAAGATCCCAGAGGTATCGACGGATGACATACCCGTGAATGTGGCGTTGGATAACCCTGTGGTCTTCAGCCGCTTTCAGGCTCATTTGATGGCACCCCTGATTCCCAAGGAGCCATCGAAACCCTCCACAGGAGTGAGAATTGATCCGTTGACCGTTGATCTCCAATTGGGTGGGGCGACCATTCACCTTTCAGGGCAAGGTACGCCTGGGCGTCTGAATTTGTCTGGGGAGGCTCCTACCCTGTCCTCAGAGGATTTTCCCTGGACTCTTTCCGTTCAACGCCCGTTTTCACTGGAGCAGTTCATTTTTGAAACGGTGATCCAAGGGACAAGAGTGGACCTGGTGTCCCTCAAGGCCCAAGCGTTTAGGGGAAATCTTGAAGCGCATGGAAGATGGGATGGGACCCCAGCTGTTCCACTGCTCTTATTCCAGGGAAAGCTCACGAATTTTGCGGTTGAATCAATGATGCAAGTGATGAGGTCTTCCTCCTTCCGTTTGACCGGTATGGGAGAGTTGCATTGGAGCGTCACGGGAGCAGCGCGCTCGCCCTCTGGGCAATCAAATATGACCGGACCAATCCGATTGATGATCCGGGATGGGCAATTAGTTGGATTTGATGTCATGCAGGGGATCGAAGATGCCCTTCAGCTACCGGACCTTCTGGACGAATCCACCGGTGCGACGAAATTTTCTTTGATTGATACCAAAGTGGAACTGGAAGACAAGGGACTGTTTATTCGGCAATTGACTGTTGAGGCACCAGATTTCTTGATGACAGGGGTGGGAAGTCTCACGTTCGATGAATCGTTGAATCTTCAGGGCAATCTGGCCGTTTCACGGATGATCGGGGACCGGATTATTCAACGGTTTCCGATGGCCAAGGTTGCGTGGCATCAGGGAAAGTTGGTGCTGCCCTTTACCGTAAGGGGAACACTTCAGAAACCGCTCCTGAAATTGGATACCCAATCCTTTGGGAATCAGGTCAAAAAGGACGTGGAGCGAAGGATTGAGAAAGTTTTACAGGGGGATGAACAGGAATTACAACAACTCTTACAAGACGGAGCGGATATTCTCAAACAGATATTTGGACAATAGACATGGGGAGATATCCTGTTTGGGGCTGAATAATTCCTTCATCCCGGGCTCAACCCGGAGGGGGACTATAGGTTTGGGACATGTTGGCCACGATGAAGGAATGGCGCCTGGTTGCAGCGGCTGACGGACACAGTTGAGCGACTATGTCCCGTAACTCCCCAATATCATACGGTTTGCGGATAATGGCATAGGCTCCTAAGCGGGTGGCGTTTTCTCGGATTACGGCATTGAGGAACCCGGTCACCATAATGATTGGGATGTCGGACTTGTGTGGGATATGCTGTAACCGGTCCAAAAACTCCATCCCGGTCATGACGGGCATCGCATTATCCAGAATCACAATGTCAATGGATTTCGATTCAATAAGGGATAACCCGCTGGCTCCATTTTCGGCTTCTACACACTCACATCCATCATATTCCAGGACCATCCTGAGCAATCCGCGACTCATTTCATCATCATCAATAATGAGTATGTTTTTAGACATCAAGATCTCCTTTCCTAAACAATGAGCGAATTCACCATCCTGGTGGATCGAGCCGATTTAAGGCCGACTCACCGTTGATGAAATCACCCAAAAATGGCTTCTGAACAACTGTAGTGCATGCACAGGCCTGTGTTGTTTGGGTCATCACTTTACCCTGTGCGTGAATTGTTGGGTGCCTTTGAAGGTATAGGATTCTGCCCATTCCATATGACGAGCATTCCTCCGAAGATTCCAAGGGCTGTGATACAGATGGCTAAAATGATTTCCATGGCTTCCCTCAAATGTTCCGTGCTTGCCATATTACAAAGCAAAGAATGTACCCAAAGGGAAGCCCAGAGGACATGCAAGACTTTCATTGTTATAACTCATTGATAATTTGATGAATGGAGAGAAAAATTTTCAAAATTGGTTTTGAATTTTTTTAAAAAATGCAAAGAGGATGAGGTATAAGGGCATCAGTTGTGGGACAGGTTGTTATTCAACAGCATACAGTCTGTATCTAAATGGATAACATCGGGGAGGTGCTCAAGGAATAGGAGGAAAAAAGTCTCTCGTGATATTCATGGAATTGGCTTTGGCGAAAGAGGCTTGTTGAACATTCGAAATTCGCACACGGTCAGTCAATCTCGTTTCATCGGAATGAGGAAAGACTGCCATCCACTTGGGGCTGTTCAAAAAGATTCGACCAGCAAGGCCGCAGGCCATTTGGCGCGCGGAACGTACAAGGTTGTACGTGAGCACGACAAAGGGCTGAGAACGCAGTTGGCGGACTTTTTCAACAGTCCCGGAAACTATTCTTGACGGAGTACGGACAGGGGAGGGAAGCCCAGCAACCGGTAAGTTCCGAGAAAGCCAGTCATGAGGCTTAGCAGAATCGTCAAAAGCAAACCTGCGCTCAACACGAGGAGATCGAAGGTCCAGGTCAGGTCAAAAAAGAAGTACAGGAGAGACCAGGAGAGGAGGCACCCCAATCCAAGTCCAACCAGCCCTGCAAAGGCTCCAATGACACCGAATTCCACTCCGAGTGAAAACACGAGTAGCCTGCGACTTGCTCCCAGGGCTTTCATAATTGCCAATTCATGCAGGCGCCGGTACCGGTTGATTGAAATTGCCGCAATCATGACCACGGCTCCGGTGACTAGACATAACAGGGCCAAGGCTTGAATCCCCAGGGCCAGTTGGTGAAAGATTCGACCAATATTCTCCAGCACATCTCCCACGTTAATGGCTGTCACATTGGGCATGGCGGCGACGATGGCTTGCTGTAATGGGACTTCGAAGGTTGTTGGCACTCTGGTTGTGGCAATGTAGGTGAAAGGGGCGCCGTCAAAAGAGCCAGGCTGAAGGATCATGAAAAAATTAATTGAAAAACTGCCCCAATCGACCTGCCGAAGACTGCCCACTTTCGCGACAATTGGCACCCCTTGAATATCCAAGGTCAGGGTTGAGCCGAGGGTAAGTCCCAGGTTTTTTGCGGCGTCTTCCTCCACAGAGACCAAGGGGAAGTCTGATGGTGTCCTGGACGATCCGTCCGAGTCCGATTCTTTAGTGTGATCCCACCATTGTCCCTGGGTGAGGACGTTATCTTTTGGAAGGTCCCGGGATGTCGTCAAAACGTATTCTCTTGTGAAATACCATCCGTTTCGTTGCCCTTTATGTTCTTCAGGATCGATGGGTTGTCCATTGATGGCTGTGAGGCGAGACCGCACAACTGGAACTAAATTATAGGGTGAATCGGGGAATTTCTGTTGTAGCACATCCATGAATTGGGGATGTTGGTCTGGTTGGATGTCTATGAAAAAAAATGAAGGAGCCTGGGAGGGGATTTGATTTCCTATCAGGTCAAGTAAGGACCGTTGCACAATGGTCAGCGTCGTCATGAGCATGACGCCAATCCCAATGGCCAACGTCATGGCTTTGGTAAAGTTTCCAGGCCGTTGAAGATTCTTCACCGCATGACGCAATAAATACCGCTGAGGAATCGGTACATGCCGGAGAATTCTATACAGTGCTTCAGTGCCA
>JACDDF010000008.1 GCA_013817135.1 Nitrospirales bacterium | reverse complement strand
ACTTAAGGCAGGCGTCCACTGGAGCAGGCAGAAGCAAATTATGAAAAGTACTCTAAGGCTGCTTGTACGATAGGGGCGGGTAAATGATTGGAGAATCATGGTCATCCCAGACGCTACCACGCGCAGGGAATGAAGGCAATGGAGAAAAGGATTTCTTCCTAGTTGTTGAGGGGCAGAGAGCAAACGCAAAGATAGTTGAGGGCATACAATGGGGAAGGGGAGAGGGGTGTCAGAACGCGTGAAAGGCAGGTTGGAGTTCAGGTAAGTGAAACGTTAAATTGGAGGAGGGCTTTCCGTTGAGGATGCCATCCTTTCCGGTTTCCCCAGCATTTAACATAATCCACTTGTCAGGGTTATGCATGATGGCTTGGACCAATTGGGTATGGAGCGCGTGCCCCGCGCATTTTGCAAAGAAATGACCAATAACCGGAATTCCTAATAGCGACAGGTCGCCAATGAGATCCAGAACTTTATGGCGAACGCATTCGTCCGTAAAGCGTAGGTCATCATCATTGACCAATCCGGTATCAGAAAAGACTACCGTGTTGTGTAGTGACCCCCCGAGCCCCAGTCCTCGGGACCATAAAAATTCGACTTCTTTTCGAAAGGCAAATGTACGGGCTCCGGCAATATTTTTGCCATACTCATGAGGCGTACAAAAATGGTGATATTCTTGTTGTTGTATAAGGGGATGAGGGAAATCAATGTGATAGGTTATTTGGGGGAGTGCCGAGGGAAGGACACTGATGGATCGGTGGTCGTCTTCCACGGTGATTGGTTGAACGATTTTAAGGTATTTGCGTGGTTCATCCTGGGTGAGTATACCGCTTTGGTAAACCATGTCGACAAATGGTGTGGCACTTCCATCTGCTGCCGGGGTTTCGCTGCCAAGCAATTCCACGTAAGCATTATCGATTTCCAGGCCGGCTAGTGCACTTAACACATGCTCAACCGTCTGTATGTCAAAATCACCAACTTGAAGTGTGGTGCAATGATCTGTTTGGCCTAAAAAGGCAATACTGGCTGGGCATGACTGAATTTGATCAGCTACATGCTTCACAAAGACTACCCCGGTGTTAACCGGAGCTGGATGAATGGCGATTGAGGCTGGGTTGCCAGAATGCAGACCAATGCCAGATAAGAATGATGATGTTTCGAGTGTTTGTTGATGACGCATAAGAGACTGGTAATCTTAAGAATTCAAGATGCAAAATTTATACTACTTGAGGGTTTAGAGAAAGGCAGTGTTTTTTAGTGACAAAATAATATTTTTGTTTCTGAGTGTTGCAGAAACCAAACAAATGTATACTTTTTCACTAAATAGCTATTTAATGGTTAAAGGGGGAAGAGTCGGAATGAGGTGTGTGATTTGTTTGCTCAGAAGTGGATTCTTGGGAATTTGTTGAAAAGTTTTTAAGGAAGCGACGCGATTCAGGTGCTTCAGCTAATGCCGTATAAGGAGAATGAGCTAATTGTTCAATGATTCCTCGGTGTTTTTTTTGTAAGCCAGAGGCTAGGAAAATCTCCTGAAATACTGCCCATTTTTTTGACGTATCTTGTAACAGTCCCTGACAGAATTCTTCAGGTCTTGTTCTGAGAGTATTGGAAAAATGTTGGACCGCTTTTTCAATGCTGTGATAGGGAGGGGCCAAATTCAGATGGGTGTAGAATTCTTGAAGGTGGCCTCTGAATTCTTGTCGAAGTTTGAAAATAGAGTCTGATGGCAACAAGGGCGCTGGTCTTTACGCATAAGTGAAACAGGAATTGAGTTATCCGATGTTAAGGCGGTGTATGGTCGATTGACAAGTCCTTGCCTGAAATGACAGATCCTATGGAAGAAAAGGTAGAATATAAAGGGTCATTAGATAGAGATTGCAGCAATTATTTACGTAATGGAAAATAACAAATCCCTCATAGCGGGTTCCTTTAACTTTTGAAGGGCTTTGGCTTCAATTTGCCGGACACGTTCACGGGTAACTGACATACTTTGGCCGACCTCTTCAAGAGTCCAGGGTTCGTCTTGGCCAATGCCAAAACGGAGACGAATCACCATTTGTTCCCTTGGAGTCAGCGAATCCAAAATCCTTTCGACTTGTTGGTTCGTTTCCTGGCGTGAGACAGGTCCATCGGGCGTCAAAGTTCCCATATCAGGAATGAAGTCTGTGAGAAAGGTTTCTCCATCTCCAACCGGAGTCTCTAGCGATAGAGGATCTTGAAAGGCTTGAATGGTGTCATGAACTTTTTCCACACTCAGTTTGAGTGCTTCTCCAATG
Source organism: Nitrospirales bacterium (assembly GCA_013817135.1). GTDB lineage: Bacteria > Nitrospirota > Nitrospiria > Nitrospirales > UBA8639 > Nitrospira_E. The sequence continues at coordinate 14,370 of JACDDF010000008.1, read as the reverse complement.
TCATCCAACTGAACTGGGCGGGCATACTGTTGTGTCAATCGTTTTGAGGCGCGAGCAATCTTATTGGAGATTTCATTTAAATGGACAGGGACGCGAATGGTTCTGGATTGGTCAGCGAGTGATCGCGTAATCCCTTGTCGAATCCACCACGTGGCATAGGTGCTGAACTTAAACCCCTTTCGATATTGAAATCGTTCTGCCGCCTTCATGAGCCCAATATTGCCTTCTTGGACTAAGTCCAAAAAGGCCAGTCCATGACCCGTATATCGTTTCGCGATGTCGACAACCAGGCGAAGATTTCGCTGAACGAGTTCGGATTTCGCTTTTTCTAGTTGGAATTTGGCTTTTTGAAGGTGCTGGCAGAGATCCTGAATGGATGAGTGTACTGAGGGATTGGTTTGGCCTAAGTCCAACAGGACAGATTTTAATTTTTCAATTGCTGGAGCCGAAAGGCCGGTTAAGGCAAAGGTTTCCTTGAGCAGAGCAATGGTTTCTTCCCTTTCTGGTCCCTTCTTTAATGGCTGTGTGAGATGAAGACTCTGCTTGATAATGAGCCGGATTGCTCTGGATGCTTGGTCAATTTCCTTCGCCAATTCAATCTCAGAATCCTTATTGAGAAGAGGCCGACTGCCAAATGATCGGAAGTATAGTGATTCGAGAGCCGGCCCGAATCCCGAAGGCTTGATCCCCTCCGTTTTTACGGTAGCGAGTTCGGTCTCTGTGGGCTCATCCAAAACGGTTTGGTTTTCCATAATAGTTTCCCTGGGGGTTTATGTTTTCAGGTGGCCTATTAGTTCAGCAACGAGGTGAACCATAGATAATGCTTTTAAAGCAAAAAACGAGCCAATGATATGTTTCAGGCCCTCTACCCATCAATGCAAAGCACCTCAATGCCATATTGTGAAATGTTGGGTTTCCTTCATTGTGACGGTTTGGTAAGAGCCTCTCATTTCAAGAAATGTAAAACAATTTGAAACAAAAGGATAAAACTGCCATCCGTGGAATTTTTCCAACCTTATAAGAAGATCGTTTAGCTATTAAAGAAATCGGTAGCCCATCGAATTCCCTGGATAGTGCGAAAGGGTAAAAACTAGAAATTTACAAGAGGGGGGAGGATGCGGAAGGAAAAAGTGCGGAGCTAATTGACAGAACCGTTATATTTCTTACACGTTATTGCAAAAACGGTCTAAATCTTCTTCTCGGCCAATCATAACCAGCACATCACCTTTTTCAATGACGTCATCGGGTTTTGGAGTGAAATTAAAGATTTCTTCTTTCATCATACGTCCTTTGACCATCCTGGTAACTTGTTTTTTTATCCCAATCACATTCAAGTTATGCTGTCCGCGTAATTTGACATCCTCGAGGCTTAATCCGGACAAGCTCTCTGAAACAGATACTTCCTCCACACTAAAGCCTGGGGCCAATTCTAAGTATTCGAGTACGCTCGGGGAAACCAGGCGGTGTGCGAGACGGATGGCCGCATCCCGTTCAGGATAGATGACCTCATCGACCCCCAGGTTCATTAAAATTTTCCCCTGGATTGGTGCCACGGCTTTGGCCACAATAGATTTTACCCCCATTTCCTTGAGTGTTTGAACAATAAGGATGCTGGCTTCAATGTTTTCACCGATACTGACGACTGCGACATCGACGTTTTGCGCACTTACCGCTTTTAAGGCTCGTTCGTCAGTCGCATCGCATTGGACGGCAAAGGTGGCAATGTCACTGATCGCCTGGACTTTTTCCTCATCCTTGTCGATAGCAAGTACTTCGCATCCTTTGGTGACCAATCCTTGTGCCACGCTATAGCCGAAGCGCCCAAGGCCGATGACTGTGAAAAGGCGTTTCATAATAGATTAGGTCACGACTACTGTTCTCGCCACGCGACTATTCCTGTTTTAAGAACAGCAAAAATTGCTGTGGTAAATGGAACCCTTTTGATCCGTTCTGGAACTGCGGGTCGGTTTTTTATATGTTGAGAACATACGCACAACGGGGGCACTTTCAAAATTAAGGAATCTGATCAATTGGAAAATTCGTAGCGTAGGTATGTAACGACTGAAGTTATTTAATCATACGTCTGAATGCGGAGGGTGTCAAGAAATTTCAAATTGACATGTCGACGGGTTGTCGCGTCAGTTTTTCATAAAGTCTCCACCATTATGATGGGTATCAAATGGGAGAAAAGCCTTGCTAGAATGCGTGCCATATGAAAAATTTTCAATCTGGGGAACGGGTTCATTTAATCGACAAGAAAGAACGGCCGTATGCTGTCACACTTAAAGCCGGAGAAATATTCCAACATAGTGGAGACCGCATTGCCCATGATGACATTATTGGAAAACCGGATGGTACTGTGGTCCAGTTTTCCAATGGAAAGTTGATGGTTGCCATTCATCCAACATTAGCTGAGTATACCCTAAAAATGCCTCGAGGAGCTCAGGTGATTTATCCCAAAGACTTGGCCGTCATCCCAATGTGGGCTGATATTTATCCAGGTGCCAGGGTCTTTGAGGCTGGTGTGGGATCGGGAGCTTTAACCATGGCTCTTCTGCGTGCGGTGGGGGATCGAGGGTGTGTGGTGAGCTATGAAATGCGAGAAGATTTTGCGGCTACTGCCACGAAAAACATCGAACGGTTTATGGGAAAGGTACCCAACCATTTCCTTCAGATTCGTGATGCCTATGAAGGTATCGAGATTGGGGAAGGGACGTCTTCCTGGATGTTTGATCGGGTAGTGTTGGATCTTCCAGAGCCCTGGAGGGTAGTTCCTCATGCCGCCCGGGCATTACGGTCGGGGGGGCTGTATCTGAGTTATGTACCGACGGTGCCGCAGGTCATGCAAACAGTCCAGGCTTTGGAGCAGAGCCGGGTTTTTACCATGGTTCAAAATTTTGAAACGTTGTTGCGGACTTGGAATATTAAAGGCCGAAGTGTCCGACCTGACCACCGTATGGTTGCCCATTCAGGTTTTATTACCGTGGCCAGAAAAGTCGAAAAAAATATTTGGCAAACTGAGCAATCGAACGCTATCGAAACTGACTCACAGTCAGAGGATCATCTCATCAAGGAGGATGAATATGCCGGCAATGGATTAGATATTCCCTGAGCCCCTGTGGGCCAACCAGCAGGAAATCTTCACCATGGTGGGTCCCGTAAAAACGATCCTCATTGCCGATGATGAGGAAGATCTTAGGCTGCTGGTCCAAGTCACTCTCGAACACCCCTCCTATCGGATTCTCACCGCAGTTGATGGTTGCGCGGCCATGGATGCCCTTTGCACCCACATTCCCGACCTGTTGATTCTCGACTGGATGATGCCGGGTCTAAATGGGTGTGAGGTGGTGCGAAAAATTCGCCTACGCTCCGATACGGCCAGAATTCCAATTGTTATGTTAACCGCGAAAGATGGGCTTGATGCACGCGAGCAGATGGCTTCCCTTAACCTTGCAGGGTATTTGGTCAAGCCATTTAGCCCATTAGAGTTGATTCAAAAAGTTCGTGAGGTACTTGCTTAATGAGGGAGGATAAACCCGAGGAAGATGGGATTCCTCATTCATCCTTAATGAGGCATTCAAAGGCCGAAGCTTCCCAAGGATCTGCCACCGGAAAACTCCAGGCGGCCCGCTCGCAGCTCATGGCCTATGCCAAAGATCTCAAGCAGATGTTGGAACAGGAAGGTCAGAAAACTCACCAGCTTAAAAAAGCTCATGCCCAAATGCTTGCCTATGCCCGAGACCTTAAGCTGTCATTGGAGGCAGAGCAACGGAAAAATAGTGAATTGGAGCAGGCCTATGCCGACACTATTCTTCGCTTAGCCCGTGCGTCACGCTATAAAGATGAGGAAACTGGGGCACATATTGAACGGTTAAGCCATTACTCGCAATCGCTTGCTTTGGCCATTGGATGGGATCAGCCACGCGCTCGTTGCTTATTCGTGGTTGCACCAATGCATGATGTGGGGAAAATTGGGGTCCCAGATGCCGTTCTTGGAAAGCAAGGTCCGTTGACGGAAGAAGAATGGCAATCGATTAAGCAGCATCCTTTGTTGGGAGCGAGTCTCTTGGATGGCTCGACGTCTCCCTTGCTAGAGATGGCCAAGGAAGTCGCGCTGACTCACCATGAACGTTGGGATGGAAGTGGATATCCTCGAGGTCTGAAAGGAACACAGATTCCCATAACGGGTCGGATTGTGATGGTGTGTGACCTTTACGATGCTTTACGGAGCCGACGACCGTACAAACCAGCGTTTACCCATGCGAAGACATGCGACATCATTTTAAACGGGAACGACCGGACAAAGCCGACACATTTCGATCCACTCCTCTTGGAAGCCTTTCGGGAGATGCACCAGGACTTTAACGGCATCTATTCCACCGTGGCGGAAATCTAAGGTATTTTGCAGCAGGCCGTCATCGATTACTTGGGGTGTTCAATAGAATATCCCGCTTCCGTCCAGGCATTCATACTTCCTTCCACATTATAGACATGCTGATAGCCCAATCCCATTAAGGTTTCGGCAGCAATATTGCTGCGGTGTCCGGATTGGCAGTACACCACGATGTGCTGATCCAGTTTCGCGTTGAGCTCTCGGTGTCGTCCTTGCATTTCCCGAAAATCGATATTGAAATCCGTTCCGGGAATGAAGCCACTCATATGTTCGTCTGGACTCCGAACGTCGACGAGCACAAATCCTTTTTGTTTGGACTGGGAAGGCTTTTCAAGTCCTGTTTTGAGTTGCTGAACCGTTAAAAGATAGGGCTCAGCCGTAACGATGGTGAGGTTCCACCATCCTGAGAAAAGAAGAGCGATTGTTAAGGAAAAAAATAAACGTTTCATGGTTATCCTCCGTAGTATTGGGAATGGCTTTCTTGTTTGAGGAAGTTTAGGGAAATGGCGTTGTCCTCTTTGAAAAGGAATTTGACCAGACAATCGTTGAGCGATTGTTTTAAAATTGTATGGTTGGTTAGAAGAGACGGTCAAGCGAGTCATCCGGAATAGGAGAGTACCGCCAAGGTTATGAGGTTGAAATGGTCATCATCGATCAATTTGAATCGGATAGTGTTTGAAAAATAGGATGCCTACCCGTTGAGGCTGTAAGAACTGGCTAAGGTGTCCAACCGTGGAGGGGAATATTCTTAGGACTTATCGGGTAGAAGGAGGAGTTTGCCTTAAATCTTCCAAGGTGAGAAGGGGGAGTAATTGAATGCCCATGTGGGCCAGATGGCTTTTCCCTTCATCTTCAGATCGATCCACAACCACTAACCCATGAGTCACAATTAAGCCCTGGGCGCGAGCTGATTCGGCGGCCTTTACCAATGATCCGCCTGTTGTTAAGACATCGTCGACCACTAAAGCTGTTTCCCCGGGATGGATGGTGCCTTCAATTAATTTGCCTAATCCATGATCCTTAGGTTGTTTGCGGACGACGAATGTTCGCCATTCCCTCTGTGGATTGGCCCTATAGCCAAAATCTGAAATACAGGTGGCCAGGGGAATCGCTCCGATTTCCAGTCCACCAATGAGTGTGAAATCTAAGGATTTAAGCAGGTGATAGGCTAATTGGGCCACAAGGTGACGTGAGTGCGGATGAGCCAATACAATACGGCAGTCAACATAATAGGGGCTGGTTTTCCCTGAGGCGAGCCGAAAGACTTCTTGCTGATTCCATTTGAAGGCTTCCAGCTGATGGAAGGCCTGAATGAGGGCATTTTTTGGCATACGAAGTTTAGGGGGGGGGTATAGTTGAGCCATAAACGAATTCCTTCTACCATTACGACCTCGAGATCTGCAACCGGGCGCGGAAAAGATTGTGGTGATAACTGGGAATGTTTGGGTGGAATCGGAATGCCATGGTGTCGCGCATATCTTGCCTCTCCTTGAGAGTTAAGAAGTCCAAGGTCAAAACGAAACTCAGCGTGAAGGAGCGTACTGAATGTTTAAAGTGAAAAAACGTCCATTAAAAAAGGAGAAGCCCCCAGTTCTCTATAACATTCTAGAGAACTATACCGATTATGACCCCCCTGGAAATGTAATGGTCTGCGGAATGACAGAACCCGAAGATTTGGAGATGCATGCACGAGTCCTGTCCGAAAGTTATGATATTCCTCTTGAAGCCATAACAGGCCTGCTTCAGGACGGAGGGATTTATCTCTATCCGCATGAAGGTACGCTGGTCACAAAAGGTGCATTCGTCTGTCGTGTTAATCCTCTTGGCAAAGGTCTGAAACACACGTGGGTCATGGATCTTGAGCAATATGCTGCGGCCGAGCGCATGCGTCAAAGTTATGGTGTGACGTTGGAAGAAGCCATGGAGCGGGTTTTTTATCGAGGACTTCCTCAGGAATTACAGGATCGGTTGCGGCAAAAAAATTTAGGGATCGATTTGACAAAAGTTGACTCAGGAAGTTCGTGTGGTGGAGACATTCAATTTATTGATTTCCGAAAAGATTGGTCTCCCCATTTCAAACGAAAATGTGTCATGCCTGATGGACGATTGATTGAGACCAGTGGGCTTCATGATTTTGCGGAACTGCATGGGATTAGCGTGGAGGAGACGCGTACGTTGTTTGATCTCGGGGGCACTCTTGCGCTGAAGGATGGTGGAGGCCTTGCGTGTCAGATCATCAATGGCCAGCCATCTGTGGCCCGCTTTAACTCCCGACAATTCAGTAAAGCTAAAGCTCTAGCCAAGGAAAAAGAACTTCATATGTTGGACGCTTTAAGTGAAGTGGCTTATCAAGATCCAGTCTTGATGCGAGCCCTTCGTCGTGCAGAAAGTTCCTCATTCTAATCATTCCTTGATTCTCCTGTGAGCCAAGTTTCGACACTGGATTTGCTCAAGGTGATAACCACTACGAACAGCGTCTCGAGGTGTTCTCATCCCGTTTTCTTTTTGGTCCTTCCCTGATCTATTCCCACCCAATCGAATCATAACCTCGTTCTGAAAGGCAGCGGTTGATGAACGCCTTGTGGGCGGGTGTTGGTTGCGAAGCCTGAAATAAGCCACGGATAAAGCCAACGGTCGCACCTGTGGCGGCACCTATGGCTGCTCCAATACCCACTCCTCCTCCGATGGCGCCACTGACTGCACCGACGGCGCCGCCTGCTCCGGCCCCAACGGCAGTATCCCCGGCCACCGTCGAGGCATCGTGTTCTGGGGCATAATCCTCTGCAAGTTGTTGGCACTCCTCAACGTCCTGTTCCGCTTGATCGGGACCAACTTGTTGAAGATGGTTGTTGGGATAGAGGATTGGGCGAGGGCCGGAGCACCCAAAAGTGAGAATGCAGACACTACAGATGCTAAGAGAGACAATAAATGAGTGAAAATGGGAATGGGGCATGCTGTACTCCTTTGATATGGGAAATCATGTGTTTAATGAGAGGAGGAATTGGGTCGAACTAATCTGGCACTTAGACGCGTGAGCCACTTTTGAGGGATGAATCGAGTGATCCATTGAGTTGCCAGTCCTTGCCACCCAATAGTCACCAGGGTTTGCCCTGACCTTAGGGCCTTTAATGATTTTTGTACAACATCGCGGGGAGTGTGAGGGGAAATCATGTGGTGTGGGCGATGCCCTGCCGTCTTATGGAAATCGGTTTCTGTGTAGCCTGGACAGCATACCTGAATGCTCACCTCAGTTTCTTTGGCCTCCATCGCCACGGCTTCAGAGAACGATATGATAAAGGCTTTGGTGGCAGCGTACTCTGCCATATAGGGAATTGGGAAAAATCCTGCCACCGAAGCCACATTGATAATTGCACCCTGCCGTCGATTTATCATATCGGGTAGGAAGAGTCTTGTGCTTTCTGTGGTCACATGGATATGGACCTGTAACATGTCTTGGATGGTTGAGAGTGGCATGCCCGTAAATAAGCCATACAGCCCAAAACCGGCATTGTTGACAAGTAACGATACATGAGGCCGATACGATTGAGCTATTTGGTAGAGGGTTCCAGCCGCGTGAGGCCTGGCTAAATCCAGCGTTTCTGTCCAGACTTGAACAGAAGTGGTCTGTCGAAGCTCATTGGTTAATTGATTCAGACGGTTTTGGTCCCTGGCGACCAAAAGAAGGTCATAGCCTTGAGCCGCTAGGGCTCTCGCATACTCCGCCCCAATCCCACGTGAAGCTCCCGTGATGACAGCAAATGGCGGTTTATTTTCCATGAATAGAGTCTGAAGAAATCGTTCAACCATAAAAGGCTTTCTTCCTACAGGTCAACTGCAGGTTGAACAAGAAGCGCTGAGCATAAAATAGACGTTGTGGGTTTTTACTGAACCATGATCATGAAATAAGCCGGAAAATATTAAGAATTATCATGGATGTGCCGAATGAAACAGGTATGCGCCGATCAATCGGTTCTTTGAAGCCGATTGCCTGAATTCACCACAAACCAGAGGACTCGATAACCGACATGAGTGCCGAAGGAATTGACAATACGTTAGAAGCCAGCGGGTCGAGCTCGGCGACTGGTGTGCTTGAGTTGCCGGATGCCTCCACACCTTTAAAGGCTGTCATAAAAAACGTCAATTTGGAGCAGGCCCTGGCTGATATTGAAGAGCAAGCCGGAGGATTAGTAAAAACGACGAAGCAGGTGATGGCCTCGTTTAAAAAAATTAAAGATGCCGCAAAAGTAGGCGATTTGATCAATCTTCGAAAATTATTAGAGGAAGGCAAAGAGGTGACGCTAAGCCTGGGTTGTGACTTTGTGAAAACTCAGGAACGTCTAAATTTTGATGAAGCCGGGTACCTGGAGGGCAAAGCGTTTCGCCAGGAACTTCTCACTACTGCCAAGCAGATGGGCGTCAATCTCTATGAACACGATGGATATTTGTTTTCCTATCCAGTCTTATTGCGCATCCTTCACAAAGAACGGGCGGTCGCCATTGACCGAATGCGAGAAAACCGGCTCCGTCCTTCGGTCTTAGTCAAAAGATTAAAGGAAGTTCAAAATAAACCCCTTCGATTTAAACCACAAACGTTTCTCGAGATGGTCTTTACGGCTTATTCCATTGTGGTGGCGGGTCGAGGGAAGCACCTCATTGGCAAAGGAACGGTGATTCCACTTTTGGAACTCTATCAACTTCTTACTCTCCTTCCGTGGCAGGCTAGTGAATACACGAGACAAGAATTTGGCCGGGATGTCTATTTACTGGATAAAAGTGGAACCATTACCACCAAAAACAATCACCGGGCAAACTTTCATGCCAGTACCGGCGTGCGGGATGCCACTAAGACGTTAACAGTGATTGCGCAAGGGGGACGGGAGAAAACCTATTATGGAATTTCCTTTGTCCAGGCGGGATAAGCGGGTCGGGATGGTATTTAAGTTTCCCTAGGGTGAGCCGAGAAGACGAACTAGATTAACAGGATATTGAGGAAAAATTTATGTCTCCACAGGAATGGTTGAACGTTCTGAAATCCGCCTATCTCCAAGAGTTTATTCGTCGGGGAGGATCGGCCGTCAAATTTGCGGTTGTGGAGGAGGCTCAGAACACCAAGGCTGTGAGCGTGGAGGTGGGGGACCTGTCACGGGAGCAGGGCTTTGTGACGATTCACGCAGATTCTCGTTGTACGAAGGTTCAACTCATTGATCTCCTGTTTAAGGAAATGGCCAGACAAATCGATTGGGATGCCTTGGCGTTTGAGTATGTCCAAAAAATTTTTCGAGAACATCAATGGAAGATTCCTGAACGGCGGGAGGAATGTTGCTGGTCTTCTGTGGCCTCTCTCAATAGTTGCGATGAATCCATGATGCAGCGGGAAATGAACGCATGGTTGGAAGGGACCTTGTTCCAAGATTTTCACATGAGTCGGGAGTTTCGATTGGCCATGATCCAGTTGTGTTTAGCCCAGTTGGAATTATCTGACAGTCCGTCTAAGGAGTCGGCAGTGATCAAGGCCTGGCTCCGAGGCGAACTGAAACAAATGGCAACTCTCAAAAAATTATTGATTTTTGAAAAGGTCACCCGCAGTAATGCGCGTGATCTCATTGCATCCTTGGCTCATTGGACCCGCCTGTCTGGGAAACCCGGTATGGTCCTGACGATCGATATTTCAGCCTTTACAGGCGGCAAGGAAGCCGGGCCGACTTCCCTGAACTATTCGCCCTCTGCTGTTATGGATGCGTATGAGATGCTGAGACAATTCATTGATGGTAGCGATGAAATCGAAGGGTTATTGATCGTGGTTGTCACCTCACAAGCCTTTCTCTCAGATCAACGGGTGGGGCTGAATCGGTATGAGGCCTTAAAGCTTCGAATTTGGGATGATGTCCGGGATAAAACCCGTCAAAATCCCTTTGCGCCGATGGTCAGGTTGACCGACCAGACCGAACCCTTTCCCGAGAGCAGTCTCATGGCAAGAGTGGGAAGTCGAAAAGAAGATGTGCAGCATCAACGGGTCATTGAATCCTTGCGGGCAGGTGTACCGAGCCCCGGAGTTGTCCAAGCGCTGGGATGCCCACAGCCGATGGTCAAATCCAAATTTCAACAGATGTTGTATGATGCCCAGGCCAGCATCCACAAGGGTTGGACCACAAAAGGGATGTTGATTGAAGGAGGATTTGGAACAGGGAAATCACATTTACTGGAATCCTTGAGACGCATGGCATTGGAATCCAAGTTTGTGTGTAGCAAGGTCGTGATCAGTAAGGAAACGCCTCTATATAGCCCCGCGTTGATGTTTCGATCGGCCATTGAGTCTGCTGATATCCCCGAAAAGCGAGGAGATGTCTTGGCCGAGGTGGCAGCGGATTTGAATTTCAAGAGTCCCCAATACGCGAATTTTTATGAATGGGTGCATCGTCAAGGCGGGGAAATTGATGGGCGCTTTGCTGCCACGGTATTTCTGTATGAACGCATGGTGAATGACCCGGAATTAAGTCATCGGATCATTAGGTTTTGGGCAGGGGATCCCTTGACCGATGCTGAAATTAAGCGATATCTCAAATCCTGTGATGCCAATGTTTCCTATCGATTTGAACGGGTCTCGCCCATGGAGATGGCGTTGCAACGGTTTAAATTTGTTTCACGACTCATGATTGCGGCTGGATATTCCGGTTGGATTTTACTGATCGACGAAGCGGAAATTATTGGACGGTATTCCTTTAAGCAACGAGCCCAATCCTATGCTGAATTAGCCAGGTGGCTGGGTAGACTGGAAGCCTCCAGCTTCGCAGATCTCGGCTATAAATCCGGGTTGGCGGCGGTGATGGCGCTAACGGATGATTTTCAAAGTGCGATTCTGGAGGAAAAAGGTGATCGGGAAAAAGTGCCAGAAAAACTCCGTGAAACAGGATCAGAAACCGATTTAGTGCTGTCCCGCCAAGCGGAACAGGGCATGCGGCTCATTGAATGCGAGCGCATACCCTTAGTTGGTCCCTATGAGCAGCTTGTGGAAGAAATCTACCATAAAATTCGTTCCATTCATGGGGCGGCGTATGGGTGGGAACCACCCCAGGTCCCTACGATTGAGCGCTTGTCCAGCACCCGGATGCGTGAATATGTCAAAGGCTGGATTACCGAATGGGATTTGACGCGTCTTGACCCAACGCAAAAAGTCGAAATTGAACTAACGGAAATTCGACAAGATTATTCGGAAGATCGTGAGTTAGAAGGTGATCAGGAAGACACCCTTCACCCGGCACTCTCCGAATCCATCTAGTCTGGGGGTTGACCAAAATGACAGGCTACAGGAATTTTCGGCAAGGCAATCAACAAACCCGAATCACTGTTCAGAGTATAGGAAGCACAATTTCTCCGCAAAGACACAAACGCTCTCCTTTATCGAGTGTCATGGCGTGTGCGTAGATTTCTGTCTTCTCGTCAGTCTGTAAAAACCAATCCGCGTATGCATGTGACTTTCTAACCTGTGAAGGATACGAGCAATGGAGTTACAGCCTCAAGAATGGTTTCATACCCTACGGCAAGAATACCTTCAACGATTTATTGGGCAAGGAGGCTCATCGGTCAAGTTTGTCGTGACAGACTCTGAAACGGACAGAGTGGGCGTCCAGACCCAGTTAGTCACATTGGCTCAGCAGGAAGGGTATGCGTGCATCTCGGTTGATGCCAAAGACACCAAAATTCATATGATGGATAAGTTTTTTCACCAGATTGCTCGCCGAATTCCATGGGATGACCTGGCCTCACAATTCGTTCGTCGACTTCTCCAAGAAAATGGGTACCGGATTCCGGAGAAAAAAGAAGAGTTTTGCATGGCCGGAGTCGCCCGGATGAATGAACGGGCGGAACCGTTATTGCGACGAGACTTAAATAGTTGGTTAGAGCGGGCCATCTATCGGGATACGCAGATGTGTCAGGAATTTCGTATGGCCATGATCAGATTGTGTTTGGGACAAATGGACTCTGGCTCGGAAGTCCCCTTTATGACCGAGCCCGTCAAGTCATGGCTGGGCGGGGAGATTCGGCAGATTTCAGCGCTCAAAGAAGCCCTTATTTTCCAGAAAATTAACCGGACCAATGCGCGGTATATGTTTGTCTCGTTATCCCGCTGGTTACGGTTAGTAGGGAAAACCGGATTAGTGGTGTCCTTGGACTTGAGTCGATGTTTGGTTAGTAAAAAACCGGACTCTCCTGAAGGTTTGTATTTTGGGGTCTCTGCCACGTTAGATGCCTACGAAATGCTTCGCCAGTTTATTGATGGGACCGATGAATTGGAAAGTTTCTTGCTGGTGGTCCACGTGCCGCAAGAATTTTTGACAGATGAGCGTCGGGGACTCAATCGGTATGAGGCGTTGAAATTACGGATTTGGGACGAAGTCCGCGACCGGCAATACCAAAACCCCTTAGGGGCATTGATTCGTCTTGGATCTCAACAGGCCGGGGATGCCCACGACACCGAAAAGAAGGAATACACTGATCGGCCGGCCATGGCCAATGGGGATGTTGGACATCAACGCGCCATGGAAGCCTTGCGATCCGGGGTGCCGAATCGTGATGTGGTACAGGTACTTGGAAGCCACCAACCGGACCTGGAAGGAAAATTCAGACGGCTGCTTCAACAGATGGAGGCGCAGGTTCCTCAAAACATGCCCACCAAGGGAATCGTGATTGAGGGAGGGTTTGGCAGTGGGAAGTCCCACCTGCTTCATGCGTTGCAACAGGTGGCGCTGGAGAAGAACTTTGTCTGTAGTCCCATTGTGATCAGTAAGGAAACCCCATTTTACAATGGGGTGCCCCTCTTTCGTGCAGCCATCAACAATGCCATTGTCCCCGGCAAGCATGGCGATGCTCTGACCGAAATAGCCGGTGAATTGAATTTTCAGAGTCCCCATTATGCTGATCTGTTTGATTGGGTGCATCGGAACGACCAGGTGTGCGATTCCCGGTTTGCTGCGAGCCTGTATCTCTATGAGCGGATGATCAATGATCCGGAGCTAAGTCATCGCATGATCCGGTATTGGGCGGGAGACCCTATAAGTAATAGCCAACTCAACAAATATCTCCAGGGATGTCCGCCGGAAACCCCGTATGTGTTCAATAAAATTTCCAGTCAGGATTTGGCCCTGCACCGGTTTCAATTTGTTTCGCGCTTGATGGTGGCTGCCGGCTACAAAGGTTGGATCTTGCTAATTGATGAAGCGGAGATTATCGGTCGGTATTCCTTTAAACAACGGATCAAATCCTATATGGAGGTGGCACGGTGGATGGGAGTGTTAACCGAGGATACCTGTCCGGCTATTGGGGCCATTGTGGCTTTGACCGATGATTTTCAAAGCGTGGTCTTGGAAGAAAAACAGGATTCTCAGAAAATTGAGCAGATGTGTCAGGAGGAATCGACGGATGAAGCTCATATGCAAGCATTACAGGCGGTCCAGGGTATTCGGCTCATCGAACAGGAGGGCGAACCGTTAATTCGTCCCTATGAATCAATGGTGGATGCCTTATATGAGCGGCTTCGGGCGCTTCATGGATTGGCCTATAGTTGGACACCACCACCCGTTTCATCTATAGAAAAATTATCCAGTACCCGGATGCGTGAGTATGTGCGAGGGTGGATTACGGAATGGGACTTGCGACGATTGTACCCTGATGCCCAATTGGACATTGAAATTCTTGATGTGCGGCAAACGTATGACGAGGATCAGGAACTGGAATCCACGATGGGTGATGACACCGAATCTGGAAAGGATTCAGACTCGGAAGAAAGCTTGATGGCTGTCGCCTTACAGAATCAAGCTCCCGTGTGAGTGAGGGTGCCAGCCGGGAGGGGTCGACCGTATTCCGTAGGGGCCATCCTATCGCCGAGAAATGAGTGGCTTAATTTAGTATCGTGAGGGCAGGTTGTCTGCCCAGCCGGCCGGCTTCTTTCAGCGTCTGGGGCTTTGTTCGCGATGAATATT
>JACDDF010000381.1 GCA_013817135.1 Nitrospirales bacterium | reverse complement strand
AGGCTACACAGGGGTTATTTTAGGTGTGCGATCGGATGAAGATAGTACCAGGGCGAAGGAACGCTATTTCTCACCGCGAGACAAAAACAATGAATGGGATTTTCGCGATCAGCCCCCCGAACTTTGGGATCAATATAAACTTTCCTTTCCTCCGGGCACCCATATTCGGATCCATCCCTTGTTGGATTGGACAGAGATCAATATTTGGGAATACATCAAATTGGAAAATATTCCCTTTTTGGATAATCTCTATTTGGATCAAGGAACCGGCAAACGCTATCGTAGTTTAGGCTGTGGTCCATGTACCTCGCCAATTGATTCCACCTCGAAAAATGTGGATGAGGTCATCATTGAATTACGCAACACCAAGGTGGCAGAGCGGGCAGGACGCGCACAAGACGAAGGACGAGGGATGGAACAATTACGCAAAGATGGATACATGTGAATATGACGGTCACACCAGCCATAGGCCTACCTAACGACACTCCTAAGGACAATTCCATCCGGGAGAGAATGAATATCGTGATCGTGGGTCACGTCGACCACGGCAAATCCACGTTATTGGGTCGTCTTTATGCCGACACCGGGACGTTACCAACCGGCAAGATCGAAAAAATCCAGGCTATTTGCAAGCAACAAGGCAAAGAATTCGAATACGCCTTTCTATTTGATGCGTTTTTAGAAGAGCAACAACAGGGTATCACCATCGACACGGCCCGAACCTTCTTCTCCTGGGGAGGGCGACAATACATCATCATTGACGCGCCAGGACATAAGGAATTTCTGAAAAACATGGTGTCAGGTGCCGCTCGTGCCGAAGCTGCGCTCTTGGTCATTGATGCCCTGGAAGGCGTGCGCGACCAATCAAAACGCCATGGGCTGTTGCTCTCCATGTTAGGAGTCAAACAGGTCACCGTGGTGGTCAATAAAATGGACCTGGTCAATTACCGGGAAGACACCTTCCAAGCCATCGAAAAAGAATACCGGGAATTTCTCACCCAATTGAACGTCATTCCCCAATACGTCATCCCCGCGAGTGCCAAACAGGGCATCAACATCATCGAATCAAGCGCGGAAACCCCGTGGTACACCGGCCCATCCGTATTGGATTCCTTGGCGCATTTCCATCTGGAATCCAAGCATGCAGAACAAACACTTCGTCTTCCAATTCAGGACGTGTATAAGTTCGACGCCCGCCGGATTTTAGTTGGCCGCATCACGGCAGGGAAACTCAAGATTGGTGATCGGCTGGTCTTTTCCCCTTCCAACAAGTCCGCCAATATCGAAACGATTGAAGCCTTCAATCTCGATCCACCGCCAACTCAAGCCGAAGCCGGCCAATCCATCGGCATTACCCTGGACGAACAAATTTTTGTGGAACGAGGGGAAATTGCGACACACGAAGATGCCAGGCCGTTGGTCTCCACCCGCATTCGTGCCAACCTGTTCTGGTTAGGAGGGCGTCCCTTAGAAACCCGCCGGCCATATGTCTTACGACTGGCCACCAGAGAAGTCCCCTGCGAAGTGGCGACCATCCATCGCATTGTGGATGCCACCAATTTAGACGACCGAAAGACGCAAACCACCGTGAAACGGAATGAAGTGGCCGACATCACGCTTCGGACCAAATCTCCCATTGCGTTTGATCTCTATGCGCAGTTCGAGACAACCGGCCGTTTCGTCTTGGTGGATGAGTACGATGTGGCAGGAGGGGGAATCATCACGGAACTGGTCCAGGACGACCAGGAAGATTTTCGAACGGAGGCACGAGAACGGGATTCCGCCTGGGTCAAGGGAGATGTGGGAGCCGAAGACCGGGCCCGGCACTATGGACATCGAGCGGCTGTGGTCTTACTGACCGGTCCCGATGTCACCGCGAAAGGATTTCTGGCTCGAAAACTGGAAACCGTGCTCGTCGCAGAAGGCCGGCATGCCTATCTTCTCGCGCCGGAAAATTTGCAACGGGGACTCGACGCTGACCTGCTCGACACGAAACCGGATGAAATCATTCGACGGTTTGGGGAAGTTGTGCGGTTACTGACCGATACAGGCTCCCTGGTGATTTCCACAACCAATGCACTCCATGAACCGACGAAACACATTGTGCAAACCCTGCAAACCCTGGTGAATCCGATCCCGGTCATCACCATCCATATGGCCAAAGATTTACAGGGGCCTCAGCCGGATACAGATTTAATTTTTGCAGGGCCGGAAAATTTTGACGACTGCACCGACCAAATCATTCGGTTGCTCAAATCCAGAGGGATCCTGGCTGAACCTCCTAGCGGCCATGCCGACTTCCAGTACTCCATTTAAGCACTCCCCCCACTCCCCGTTCCCGGCCTTCCTCCCTTTTGCACGTGGATGCAAAGGCAAAAAAACAGGACATTCCTTCAGATCCGCGCTTGTTCTTCAAACGGGAAATCAGCCACTTCCCTGTTTCGAGCCACACCCCTATACACCTGAAATCACAGGACAATGAGAAAGATATGCACAAACGCTTTTTCGATCAAAAAGGATCGGACAACTTTAACCCCGCAATGCCCACAACAATCATGGCAATACAAAACCAATCTGACAGCATTTTTCGGTTCATCAAATCACAGAATACCCAGGAGAACCGTACCCACGGCACCTATACCCTGCCACACCAACAACGTCCACGCCATAAACTTCTGCCCTTCTACTTTTCTACTCATCTAAATTGCATTTCACCAATCATCCATAAAAAATCATTTAGATGGATTCCAGGATTTCAGCAGAAAAAGGATAATACCGTTGAAGGTCTTGTCCGCTTGTCACACGGCGGCTTGATCTTTCTTCTTTGGTGGCTATCTTACATATACAAAGGGAATTACCATCCTAAAGAAAAAGCATGTGAATCTTAAGGTAAAGTAGGTGTATAATAAAGGAGGCTCCCTGATTTGGAAGGGAGAGCATATTGAACATTACCAAGGGGGTGACTGGCTTCGACGGGAATCAAGAGGTCAACAGAGCGTGTCGAGCTCTCGGAGTCTCGTAAAACCTTCGGGAATAACTTAATTGCCAACGATAATTTGGCTCTCGCGGCTTAATTGACCGCGACGTCCCTCCTCTCTTTGTCTGCGGGGGAGGAAGGGGCGTCACACTGCAGGCTGGTCCAAAGCTGGTGCTCAGCGGCGGCGGACGAGAAAATTCTGGGCTAGCGGGCGCTCTAAGCCGGTCGGTGGGCGTGGGCAACTGCGAATAAACAAATCATCGGCTACACACGTAGGGCTGTTGCGCTGAATGTTCTCGGACAGGGGTTCAATTCCCCTCACCTCCACCAATCGGCCTCTGGGTCACCGGATCCAGAGGCCTTTTTTTTCTAGTCTTATCCATCGCTGAGAGAGCAGATCTGGATGATCCTAGGCAAAAGCTCAGGCTATTCCTTTCCGAAAACTCTCAATCAACTGATAAAGAGCCTTCCTCCGTTCGTCTGAAAACAGGCGGTTCTCTTCGCGGAGCATAACGTTGATCACACTGTGGTGCTCGTCTGTGATTTGGGCAATAAAGCCTCTCACTAAGTTCAAGGCCTCGGCAGAGGCATTGCGGCTAACATCTTGGCCTAACAGAAAGGCACCGGTGGTCTCATAGGTCAAACCCTCTACATTTCCAGCTAGATCAAATCGACGGGAACTCTTGCCAACAGGCTCATAGTGCTCCAAGGCATACACCAGATCATAAAGATCTCGCGGAAACTGCCGGTCCAAAGGCGACCACCTTGAGTACGGCAAAAAGCCAGAGCGGCACAACTGACAACGTGACACCAGGGGTCACTTCTGTCGGTGTAGCAAAA
>JACDDF010000007.1 GCA_013817135.1 Nitrospirales bacterium | reverse complement strand
GACCAGGAAGCCTCCGATGGATCCGGCTGTCAAGGCTTCAAATTTTTTATGACCATAGGGATGATTGGCATCGGGAGGAGGGGCGGTCAGCCAGAGCCCGATCAAACCAATCACATTCGAGAGGCCATCGAAGGTTGAATGAAGGCCATCAGCCTGCATGCCCAATGAATGCGTCACCACGCCATACCCCCACTTTGCGGCAGCGACAGCCAGGTTCAATGCCAGGATCCACCACAGGATCCGGCGAATTTCTCGAAGACGGCTCATGTTTGGTGTAATAAGGTCATGACCGGGAAAGTGGGATTTTTCGTCCCTGTGAAAACGTGGATGTCATCGATCGCATAGTGTCCAGATATTGGCAGAACAGCCTCATGGAAATTGGTCGGCACCCGAGATCTATCCAAAACACAACCAAGATGGATTCCCGATAAAAAACGTCGGGAATGACAAATTTTTTTCATGTCAACAGGTCGGACAGCGTCCTCCTTGCATCGCTTTTCCGTCATCCCCGCCGGTAGTAAGCGGGGATCCATCCGAATCAAGATTCAAACGAATTCCCGTTCTCGTGAGAATGACGCTTCTGAAAAGCTCCCCTCACCCATATGACAAATTTCATTGGGCGCGTTGAGCTGAAAGAACAGGTATTGCGATTGACTCATTGTCCCTTTCACCTCGCTGCACCGAAGAGTGTTCCAACCTCTGCGGTCAGTCCCATGGCCAGTGCACTCCATAATGTGACGCGCATGGCGCCCCTCATCACCGACGCACCGCCCGCCTGTGCTGCTAACCCTCCTAATCCCGCGAGAAACACCAGTGAGGTTCCAGAAACCACGGGAACCAGGCTGGCCTCCGGGATGATGGTCGCGGTCACAAGAGGCAGGGCGGCTCCGACAGCGAAGCTTCCGGCCGACGCCATTGCCGCCTGAATCGGACGGGCACTGAGGTTTTCGGAAATACCGAGTTCGTCACGGGCATGCGCTCCAATAGCATCATGGGCCATGAGTTGCGTGGCGACCTGCTTCGCAATTGCTGGATCGAGGCCTCGCCCAACATAAAGAGCGGCGAGTTCCTTGTGCTCACCTGACGGGTCCGATAGGAGTTCCATGTGTTCAAGGGCAAGGTCGGCCTCTTCGGTATCTGCCTGTGATTGGACAGACACATACTCACCGGCAGCCATCGACATGGCTCCCGCGATCAAGACATCGCTGTGAGTGGCATTTGCCGACGAGACACCGAGTAGCAGGCTGGCTGTCGATACGATCCCGTCGTTGGCGCCCAAGACCGCTGCTCGGAGCCATCCGATGCGTTCCGTTCGGTGACGTTCCCTATGTCTTATACGCATGTGTCTAGTTTCCATCAGGCGCAGGCGCTCACTACCATAACCTGACTTTTCAAAAATTGTTTGCTCAGGGAAAACGTCTGCGGAATACTCATGCTCTGCCCCTCTCCTTTCGACCTTCTGGTCTTATTTCGTCAGGCGTTTACGGATTGACTGCAATTCTTTCTGTCGCTCCTTGGTCGTGGTGGGGTAACTCATGTTGAGACTCTTTAATGTTTCCACAATTACATTTGAAATGATGAGCCTGGCGTTATTTTTATCATCGGCAGGCACAACATACCAGGGAGCGGTCTCTGTGCTTGTCGCACCCAAACAGGCCTCATAGGCCTGCATATACTCTTTCCAATACTTTCGCTCCTTAATGTCGGCCAGGCTGAATTTCCAGTTCTTTTCCGGTTCATCAATGCGTTGAAGGAAGCGTTTTCGCTGCTCTTCCTCCGAAAGGTGAAGGAAAAACTTTATGATTCGTGTGCCATTGCGGTAGAGATGGCTCTCCAGGTCCACGATTGAGCGGTACCGATCTTGCCAAAGGGACTTTTCATCAAGTAATTCGTCCGGCAGCCCCTGGCTCAGCAGAATCTCCGGATGCACGCGAACGATCAGGACTTCTTCGTAATAGGAACGATTGAAAATGCCGATGCGTCCGCGTTCAGGCAGAGACTGCGTGGTGCGCCACAGAAAATCATGGTCCAGTTCCTCAGCGCTGGGATGTTTGAAGCTGAACACCTGGCAACCTTGTGGATTAATTCCCGACATGACGTGTCGGATGGCGCCGTCCTTGCCTGCGGCGTCCATGGCCTGGAATATCAGCAGCAATGCATAGCGATTGTAGGCGTAGTGGAGACGTTGTAAGTCCTTGAGTTCTTCAATATGTTTCTTGAGAACCTGCTTGTACTGTTTTTTCGAGTTATAGATATCCTTTACCCTGGTTGGCCTTTTGCTGAGATCGACCGTTGTGCCTTCATCTATGCGGAAACCTTTGGTCTGAATGTTCATGGTTGTTCTTCCTTCATAGGTCGATGGGTGGTTCACCTGCATGGCGTTTCGAGGCGTTGGATTTTTTGGCCAGCGCTTCAAAGCCGGAAATGACGTCAAAGTATTCCTCGTCGATGCCACGTTGGTGTCCCCACCTCTCGTGTCCAAGTGATATTCTGTGTTGCCGGGTTTCGCCCCGGCAGGCGAGGCCTCCTTCGGCAGGGCTCAGGACAGGCTTTTTGTTCCGGCAAAAGGCCCCAAAACCATTGACGCCCAGTCTGGCCTCATTAGAGGGAACGGACGCCAGTCTGCGGAGGGCGGACCAACTCGCGGAGCCTGCCCTGAGTTTTGGCGAAGGGCTCAAACAAGGCCCGCCAGCGGATGAGAGCGTCCTTCCCTTGGGCCAGACGGCAGGCGTCGGACCATGGGCGATGAACCTTTCTGGGATTCACACGAAAGGGCAAGTAGCCATATATTCTGTGTGGTTCCTTTGCCACATGGAAAAGCCTTTGGTCTAAATGTTCATCGGTGTTCTTCCTTTATGATTCGTAGGGTGATTCCCTTATGGTGGAGATTAGAGCTGTTTCATTCTTTGGCCAGCGCCTCAAAGCCGGAGATGACGTCAAACAGCTCCTCGTCGATACCACGTTGGCGCAACTGGTGGAAATGCCGATTGAGGTCCTCCAGCAGCTCGTCGATGTTTTTCTCGGCGCGTTGCATGGCGGTTAGCCGGCTGGCGTTTTCACTGGCCAGAGATTCGGCGCAGGCCCGGAAAAGCGAGATAAAGAGATACTCATGAATGAGCGCCCGCAGCGTCGCACCACTGCCGATGACCTCCGGCAGATTTCCCGTCGGCCACGGGAGTATCGCCAAGTCGCTTCGCCAGGTTTCGTCCAGCGGCAGTAGGCGCTGATTGACCGGCGCATAGACCGCTCTGGACGTGGGGCGGTTGTAAAAGAGGTGGAGTTCGTAGATCTTTCCCTGGCTATGAGCTGCTTCGCTTTCCAGGAGAATCTGTACGACAAGCGGAGTAATGGCCTTGACGGAATTCGGAACGGAAAAGAATCCTAGCAACGGCAGACCTGCGTCTGCCAGGCGCGTTTGCACGCGCTCACCGACGGCCCATACACTGTGGTGACCAGGTCGAGCGGCCAAGGTCTTGACCGCATAATCGGCTACCACCTCATTAAACTGGCCTACCAGTCCCTGGTCTGAACCGAACACGACTGCGCCAATCGTGCCTGAATGTGTTTTTTTCTTCTGTTCTCCCATCAAGCCCACCGGCGGGTCTTTCCGGAAACAGACGCTTAATCCCAGCTCCACCGTGCGAGCATAGTCGGCCAATGCGCTCACCGATTGCTCATATTGTCCAATGCTCGAGGCGGCCAAGGCCTTCATTGTGCGAACTACGGATTGGAGATCCCCGGCTCCGCCGATCTTTCGGCGAAGACCCACTATGGTGTCGCTCATGACTCTTCCGGAAGTTCCTGCCCTGGCGGAGGCGGGTCAGTCCTGCGCCTCTGTTGATCGCGCAGTTGTCCGAGGGTGCTCTCGATCATTCTGGTCAATTTCTCTGCAGCGCCGTCTACGGCTTGGTCCACGGTTGCGGCCTGGTGTGTGACCGCGGAGGGCTGGCGGCCTTCAAGGCGGGCTTCCATCACGCACCGTATGTCGTCATTGCCGCCCTTTTTGGCGCTGTTTTCATCGCTCAGGTGGACCTCCACTCGCGTGATGTGATCGCTGAATCGGCTCAAGGCACTCTCCACGACGTCACTGACCTGAGTGGCCAAGGCCTCGTGGCCTTCGATATTACGGTCGGTGTTGATTTGGATCTGCATGGTATTCTCCTTCGTGCGTATGATTTGGTTTAATGCCGGTATGTGGCAGCCAGTCCTGTCCGCCCCGGCATGCGTTCGGCCGGAATGATCAGAACACGGCCGCCCATCTTTTCGACGAGTTCGCCAAGATCGTCGAGGAGGTCATCGACTTGCGGGTGGCTCAGGTCCGCAAGTTTGACCTCACCCGTCGCACAGTCCAGACGGCCCGCAATCTGACGGTTGGCCTCGATCAGCAGGGTGGCGACCCGCCCGGCGGCGGCGGCCTGTGCAACCTGCGTCAGGTCGTCGCTGCCAAGCTCATGGGACTTCGCCACTGCGTACTCGTCGGCCAGTTTAGCCAGCCGTGCCTGATACTGTGGTTCGATGACTTCCCAGATGCGTTTCGGAAGTTCATCGATCGCCAGGGCATCCGGATTGATTGTGAGTCCCTCCGCCATCAAAAACTGATTGTGGCTGATGTTGTGAAAACGATGATGGTGCTCCGGCAACGCCGCGAGGATCAGCGGCAGGCCCGATGGTCGGGAATAGTGCTCCAACACCGCGCGGTCGACAGCGCGGAAAAACCGGTCCGCGTCGATGTCTATCTCGGCATTTTTCCCGCCGTGGCCGTGGTGCATGGGTGCGCTCGCTCCGCCGACGCCGCCATACGAAGCGACGGTTGAATGGGGATCGGTCAGCTCATCGCCCAGCGCCTCAGTGATCGTCCGCGGAACCCCCGGAACAAGATCGATCTCGTCAAGCGCGTCGCGGTTTCCCTCGAAGAGCCGGATCTTCTGGAGGCTCAGCCCGAGGACCTGGTAGCGATCGACCGATTGGAGAAAACGCCGCAATGGCTTGGTGTGAAAGCTGTCGGCCACGACGGCCAATTCGGCGACCGGGCGCTGAAGCCGGAACACATGAAACAAGCCTTGCGCGGCCAGCACGGCCAGTCCATCGTGTGTGTGGGTCCAGAAGTCATGATCGTGTGCGAGAGCTTCGAACGGTTCCAGAAGGAGGCGGGTTTCGACGGCCGGATACTTTTGCCGGAGCGATGTCTCCAGCTCCTTGACAAGATTACGAAACCGGATCGGGTCCTGCTGATTCTCGGGATGGCGCCGATGGGTCGGCTGGTAAAGCGAGAGGCATGGCGGCTGATGATCCGATACCAACTCGGCTATTAGGTCGCTCGTGAGTAAAGTCCTCTTCTGTGTCATTCCTGCCTCCTATTCTTGTTCATGTTCTTTAAGGGTTAAATTATACCTTAACGAAATGGCTGAACCATGCGATTTATCGCTCGCATAAATGGGCTTTTCGTCCATTGAAGCAGCCAAAATCTTCATCGTGCGAACGACGGATTGGAGATCCCCGGCTCCGTCGATCTTTCGGCGGAGACTCACCATGGTGTCGCTCATGACTGTTCCTTGAGTTCCGGTGTGAGCTGAAAGCATTCCAGTGTGTGACGGGCGATCCGAATAATCGTTTCACGATCTTCGGCATTCAATTTGGCTGGGCCTTCCAATCGCTTGCGCACTTCCAACGGGATGTCCAGGGCCGCCTTGTGCAAGGCCTGTTCGGCCTTCGTCATCTGGTCAATGGGCACAGGGTCGAACAGTTTTTCGGACAACGCCAGTAGCAAGGCAATTTGAGCGGGAACCGACACCGGTGCGAATTCCGGCTGCTTGAGACAGGCGCGGATTCTTCGCCCGTGTTCGATAATAGTGCGGGTGTCGTCATCCAGCCGGGCGCCGAACCTGGCGAAGGTTTCCAGCTCTTCAAACTGGGCATAGGCCAACTTGAGGTCTCCCGCCACGGCGCGATAGGCCGCCCGTTGGGCCTTGCCCCCCACGCGGGAAACGGATCGACCGACATCGATTGCAGGCAGCACCCCTAATTCGAACAGGGAGGGCGAGAGATAGATTTGTCCATCCGTGATGGAAATCAGGTTGGTCGGAATGTAGGCCGAAATGTTTTGTGCTTCGGTTTCAATGATGGGCAGCGCCGTCAATGAGCCACCACCGAATTCTTTTCGCAGATGGGTGGCGCGCTCCAGAAGCCGCGAGTGAATGTAAAAGATGTCGCCGGGAAACGCTTCTCGACCGGGCGGGCGGCGCAGGAGCAAGGACAGCTCACGATAGGCGCGGGCGTGATGTGTCAGGTCGTCATAGACAATCAGCACATCGCGACCCTGTTCCATGAAATGCTCGGCAATGCTGGTCGCGGCGTACGGCGCGATATAGGCGAGTCCAGGCGGGTCGTTGCCTTCGGTGACGACGACGATGGTGTATTCCATCGCGCCTTGTTCTCGGAGGGTGGCCACCACTTTGGCCACACCGGATGCGCGTTGGCCGATGGCGCAATACACGCACAGCACATTCTGATCCCGCTGGTTGAGAATGGTGTCGAGGGCGATGGCGGTCTTGCCTGTTTGCCGGTCGCCGAGAATCAACTCACGCTGGCCTCGCCCAATGGGAATAAGTGCATCGATGACCTTGATGCCGGTTTGCAACGGCACCGTGACGGGGGCACGATTCATGATGGGCGGGGCCGGACGTTCGATAGGCAGGCGCTCGGTAGAAACCACAGGCCCGAGGCCATCCAGAGGCCGTCCCAATGGGTTGATGACTCGCCCGATTAATTCGTCGCATACCGGCACGTCCATAACGTGTCCCCTGCGTTCGACCTCATCACCCGCATGCAACTGCCAGTAGTCCCCAAGAAGCACGACGCCGATTTCGTCCTCATCGACGTTGAAGGCGATGCCATACACAGCAGCGGGAAACTTCAATACCTCCTCAAACCCCACGCGGGGAAGACCGGAAACCCTGGCGATACCGGTGGAGACGTTCGTGATTCTCCCTATCTCGTGGGCCGCCATGCCGGGTGTGAAGCTTTCGCGTGCGTGGCTCATGCCGGTGAACGTGTTGTCGAAAAGACTGTGCAGGTTTTCGAATGGGTTATCCATTGGCCTGTTGTTCGGGAGGTGCTATGGCTTTGGTTGCCGCTTTTGGAGGCACGTTCAGGAGGTCATCGACGTGTTTTTGAAGCGACGCGAGATAATTTCCGATGCTCCAGGCCACCTTATGCCCATTGGCAGAAAGTTCGATGCCGCTGACCAGGTCCGGGGCGGTTTCGAATTGAACGTGGGTCTCAATGGCGAGTACGTCCTTGACGACACCTTCAATCGCGCTACGCTGGGCCGAAGGAAGATCGAACGTGCTGCGTACGATTGCGGGAGTGGACGCGGCCTTGAAGGCCGACTCTAGCTCCCCTCTCTCCGCACTATCCAGTTTGTGCAATCGGCGGATGAAGGCGTCGGTCATCTGTTCTTCCAGGTTCGTTGTGGCGAGGTCCGCCAATGTTTTTCGGGCGATGGCAAAGACTTCCTCTCGTGTTCGACGGGTGAGTTCTTCACTCAAGCTCTGGTGTTCGCTTCTCAACGCCTCTTGCCACTTGGTGCGCAAGTCGTCCGACTCCTTCCGCGCCTCGTTGAGGAGCCGCTGACGCTCGACTGTGGCGTCCTCCTCGGACTTCGTCAGCAGTGCAGCCCGCTGCTGGTCAATCTCCTCGTTTTTACGCTGGAACTCGTCGCGTTCCTGTCGGGCTTCGGCTTTTTTCGCATCGGCGTCTGCGAGTTCAGCGGCGATCCGTTTCTCCCTCGCGTCAAGAGCATTGAGGATGGGTTTGTACAGGAACCGCTTTAATAACCATACGAGGATGAGAAAGTTGAGTGCCTGCGCAGCAACGGTGAACCAGTCGATTAGCATCGTTTCATTTTCCTGTGGCCTGGGCGAGGACGTGGTTCCAGAACGGGTTGGCGAAGACCAGAATCATCGAGACCACGAAACAGTAAATGGCGGTGGACTCGATCATCGCCAGGCCCACAAACAGCGTTCGGGTTATCGTGTTTGAGGCATCGGGTTGCTGGGCCAGCGAAGTCAGCGCCGTTGAAACCGCTCTTCCTTCCCCCAGCGCCGGCCCAAGGCAGCCGATGCCCGTGGTGAAGCCGGCCGTGACAATTGATGCCACCGCGATGAGAGTCATGCTGTCCATAGAGTCTCCTTTGCCTTTAATTGTTGTGGCCTGTGTGTCACTATTTCCCTCCAGGTTCGGGTTGAGGTTCACGTTGACGTGTTCGTATTGCCGCCGCAATGTAGACCGTGGCCAGGATACTGAAGATATAGGCCTGCACCATACCGGTGAGCAGACCGAGCAGACTCATGACGATCGGGAAGATGAAGGGCGTGATGGTCAGCAGAATCCCGACAATCATGGCTCCGCTCATCATGTTGCCGAACAGGCGGACGGCCAGGGCCAAGGTGCGGGAGAGTTCGCTGATAATGTTAAACGGCAGCATGATGACAGTCGGTTTCAGGTAGGACTTGAGATACCCGCCGACTCCTTGCTCCTCGATGCCGAAGAGCGGTACGGCGACAAACACGCACAACGCGAGTGCCACCGTGGTTGAGAGGGAACCTGTCGGCGGCTCGTAACCGGGAATGATCGTACAGAGGCTGGCTGTGGCGACGAACAGAAAGATTGTCCCCAGAAAGCTGAGATACTTGTGCGGCTGACTCAGGCCGACCTCTTCAATTTGTCCCTGGATGGCGGTCACGACGATTTCCAGAAGATTCTGCCAGCGGGAACGTTTCAACCCCGTGGACAGGTGGCGTGTAATGACTGTCGATCCGACGGCCAGCACGAGCATCACTGCCCACGTGAACACAATTGTGGCATTCAGTTTGATGAACCCGTATTGCCAGAAAATGATGTCGTCCGGGCTAAGGCGCATGGCCGGTCTCCTCTGCCAGGCGGGTTGGTTTTTCATTTGAGCGTGTGAGTCGCGTCACGATGGGACGCGCTACCGTGAATCCCAAGAGGCAGATCAGGAGCTTCTCCCAATGGCCGTCCGAGATTATATAGAATCCAGCCATGGTCGTGCTCGTTCGTAGCAGCAGGCTACCGAAGAACCATAGGGCCGGCCGTGTGGATGCCATGCCTTTCAGGACTGTCCACCACAGGCCCCCGAAGAACATCGCGCCGAGCAATACGCCTGCAACCAGCGCCGGCATCAGACTCAAAATTTCATTCATCGTGATTCTCCTGTTCCGCTCGTATTTCCTGGTCTTCCCTGGTCACCCAATGCCACGCATTCACGCATCCGATGATCAGGCCGATGAAGAGCAGGGTGAGCGTCCATGAATGCGGTCCGGGATAATGTTTGTCCAGCCAGAGACCGAGCGACGCACCAAGTAGCGTTGGAATCGCCACAGACCAACCGATCAGCCCCATCATCCCCAACCCAAACCAGATGGTCCGCGTCGTGTGACGTTGCGCCTTGAGTTTGCGCGCAGCCTTCGTGCCGACCTGTCGGGCTAAGGTCGTCTCTTCCCTGAGAGGCTTCTCTTCCGGGTCCTCAGTCATGGCGAAAATCCGCGAAGCGGCGCACAAAGCTACTTTCAAGCTTGGCCATCACCGAGCGGAGGCTTTGCTCGTGTTCGTCCAGAGTCAGAAATTCACGTTCCACGGCATCGCGCAATTGGTGGAGGTCGGTTCCGGCAATGGCGTTGCGCACGGAGACCAGAACGTTGGGGCCGCTTTTGACCAGCACCCCTTCATCGAGTGCCACGTACATCTCTTCTTCCCCTTTTCTTTGGTAGATCAGAATTCCCGGCTCGAGTGCTGCCACGCAGTCAAGCCGTTGAGGCAAAATGCCAAACGCGCCCTCACGGGTCTCTGCGACGATACGCGTCACCGCGTGCTCGGCGAAGATCCTGAACGGCAGAAGAATTTTCAAGGTCATGAGCGCCGGTTGCATGGTTGATTTCCGGTTTCGGGTTGGACTGTGGGTTCGCTTACCCTTCGGCCATGGCCTTGGGTTTCGGGTTGCCCGTGGGTTTGTGTGTGGACTCAGCTGCATCTTGAACAGCAGTGTTGTCTGTTTTCGCTTTTTTCTTCGCCTGGTCAATCTCTCCAATCATGTATAGGGCATGCTCCGGATAATCCTTAAACTCGTCCTGCAGGATGCGTTCACAACCATCCAGGGCGTCCTTGCGGCTAACGAGCTGTCCTTTGAGGCCTGAGAACTGTTCCGTCGTAAAAAATGGCTGAGTGAGAAACCGCTCCAGCCGTCTAGCCCGAGCGACGACCTTCCGGTCCGCCAGGGAGAGTTGTTCCAACCCAAGCATGGCAATGATGTCCTTGAGTTCTGCATATTGCGCCAGTGTCCGCCGGACCTCCTGTCCGATGTGGTAATGCCGTTCGCCGATGGTGCCCGGCGTAGCCATTTTTGAATTCGACTGCAAGGGATCAATGGCCGGGTAGAGCCCTTCACTAGCGCGTTTGCGGGAAAGCACGATGGAGGCGGAAAGATGCGAGAAGGTGTGCACTGCGGCCGGATCGGTGAAATCGTCCGCCGGGACGTAGACGGCTTGAATCGACGTGATGGCTCCGGTATCGGTGTTGGCGATGCGCTCCTCCAACCGGGATAATTCGGTGCCCATAGTCGGCTGATAGCCCAGACGTGATGGCATTTGCCCCATCAACCCTGAGACTTCAGAGCCTGCCTGGATGAAACGAAAAATGTTATCGATGAGCAGGAGCACATCGCGATGCTCGTCGTCCCGGAAATACTCCGCCATGGTCAGGGCCGCGTGGCCTACACGGAACCGGCTGCCCGGTGGCTCGTTCATCTGTCCAAACACCATCACCATGTTCGGCAGGACACCGGCTTCCTTCATTTCCCGGTAGAGTTCTTCTCCTTCGCGACAGCGTTCGCCGATCCCGCAAAAAATGCTGACCCCCTCGTGGTGCCCGATCATATTGTGAATCATTTCGGTGAGCAAGACGGTCTTGCCCACGCCTGCTCCGCCAAACAGACCGGCCTTGCCTCCGCGCTCCAGAGGCAACAGCACGTCAATGACTTTGATGCCTGTCTCAAAGATCTCGGATTTGGTGGAGCGCCGGGCTAATGATGGCGGGGCTCGATGGACCGTGCGATATTGAATCTCTGTTGGCGCCGGCTCCCGGTCGATGGTATTTCCGAATACGTCGAACATGCGGGAGAGAATGCCTTTCCCGACCGGCGCCATCAGCGGCCCGCCGGTATCTTCCACCGCCATGCCGCGGGCGAGGCCTTGAGTGGGCGTCAGCGCAATTCCGCGCACGCGATGCGTGTCGAGTTGGGCCAACACCTCAATGGCGATGTGTTTTTCCTCCCCTGTGCGCAATAATGAATAGATGGGCGGTAAATGGTCCTCGAACCGGATATCCACCACGCTGCCGCGCACCGAGACGACCGCGCCGAGATTCGAAGGACTGGTGTTATGATCCATGCGTGGACTCCTTGGATTTCCGGTAGCACTGAAGCATGGCCTTAGCCGAGCACTCATGTTTCCATGAGGGATCCGGCCTTGTGCTTTTTCTCGTGGATGAGGAATCCGTTAGCATGTTCTTCAATTCAACTCCTTAGCGGTCATATGAGTCAATGTTTCCAGGGAAAGTAAGGTTGCTGTCTGTCGGGACCATTTGCGCATTTTTCGGCTGATAATCAGGTCCCCATTCCATTGTGCGTCTGCCCTTCCCCGACTTTGATAAGGGCTTTCCTGGTCATGACGGGTCCAATAAGTTCGAAGACGATGGTTGACCCTATCGCAACCGGAAGAATCACTTCCTTAAGTTCGGGCAAGTGTTGGCTGGCCAGAAGTGCCATGCCCAACGTCACTCCAGCCTGTGGCAAAGAGCTATGCCCATCAACACGGATCACATCAATAATGGCCACAGGGTCGCTCGCAGGAGCAATACCTGCCAGAAGAAGAGCGACTTCTGGAGGAAACCCCATCAAGATATGGCCAAGGAACATAGCTGTGGCAGCTCCCACCACTTCCCCAATAGAAATCCAGAGAACCGGTTTTCCCCGTTTTTTGAGAGATCGAAGCGTCAAATGGTGGCCGACTAAAAATCCCACCATGGATACGGCGATATTGGTGACCACCGGAAACCAGTCCTCTCTAAAGTCCGGCAATACATCAAACCCCGATGGACCAATGGCAAAGCCGCTCAGGAGTAACAGTGTGACTCGTGGTAAAAAGGTCTGGCGTCCTAACAGGACCGTGAACAGCCCCAACAGAAATAATCCTCCAAGGGTAATCAGTATTTTGGGGATTTCGTCCATCTTGTCTTTATTCCAGGAGGCTCAATTTCATCGGCGTGCAGGTCTGGTGCAGTACCCGAGCATTTTGTGTCCTTGAAGAAGAGCAATCGTCCTTCAACAATCCAAGGACTTCAGGTCAGGGCCGAATGAATGGCTAAGCCTATCAAGAAGATGGGTTGCGACGCGTTCTCTTTGTTTTTGACTTAACAGGTTTGGGGATCGCATCATCATCCGTAACGGATTGTATTTTAGGGTAAGGATGGGGAACGCATAGCACTGGACAAGCTACTGTGCGAACGACTTTTTCGGCCGTACTCCCAAAAAAGATTCTGGTAATATCTCCCGTTTGCCCACCATAACTGCCCATGACGACAAGGTCGACTTGTTCCGTTCGTGTCATACGGGCAATTTCCATAAAGGGTTTCCCTTCGCTGAGTACACGCGTAATTTTTAACCCCTAGGCTTCAGGCAACGCTAGGAGGCCCCGTGCGAGAAGGCGGGCCTGGTGGTGTAATCGTTTTTTTTTGGGCTTTCTCCTCCGAAGGGAGCGCGAGCCCGAGAGCGTTCAGGGCATCCAGGGATTTGGTGTCGATGACATGAAGGAGAATAACCTGTGATTGAAAATTTCTGGCGAGGCGAAGTCCAACCAGGAACGATTCTCGTGAGGAGGGAGCAAAATCGACGGGTATCAGAATTTTTTGGAACAGACCGTCATTCATGTTGTTGACCTCATGGTGCGTTTGTCATAGCGTGGGAATTTTCGATAATGGATGAGAACTCAGCAAAGAAAATGCCAGATCCTGTTGGTTCCCTGAGATTCTAGCCGGACTCAGTAATGGAGAAGCCAGGATGTTGAAAAGACAAAAAATTAAAATATTGTTCTCTCGAAGAAAGAGGAAAAAGGCTACAGTATGCTGAAGGAAAATAGTCCCAAAAAAGGGCATGCGGGGGTATTGAGTTTACCGGCTTTACGTTTTTTTTCATGAAAATTCAAAATTCTGGACAAAAAATTTTGGCTGAAAAATATTCTACTTGGCAGGATTCCTGCGAGGAGTAGAGTGAACCATTAAGAAACATGGTGGGGTGTGAAGTGTCCTGTGACCGAGATTGAGGAGATCAGACTATGAAAATCCTGTGTGCGGTTGATGGGTCGGAGTTTTCTCTCTGGGCCCTGGAATGTGTGGGGAAGTTGTTTCGCCATTCGGTAAGAGAGTTGGTGCTGTTGCATGCGGTTGATCCACGGATATTGAGAGGTGGTGGGGGAAAGCGACCTAAAAAAGATGAGCCATGTACCAAGGATATTTCCCAAAAGCTGGCGGCAGCGGGTCAGAAGATCTTGACGGATTGT
Organism: Nitrospirales bacterium; assembly: GCA_013817135.1. Taxonomy (GTDB): domain Bacteria; phylum Nitrospirota; class Nitrospiria; order Nitrospirales; family UBA8639; genus Nitrospira_E. Next base: position 3,106 of record JACDDF010000007.1, on the reverse strand, counting down.
GCCCACCGAATGGAAATGGTGTTAAGCCAAGCCACCACCAAGCCGTTTGCGGCAATTAAGACGGCCTTGGTGAAAGGCCATGCCGCCGATTCCATTATTTCCTATGCTGAGCGAAGTCGACCTGATTTGGTGGTTGTGGGATCACGCGGAATGAATGATCTTCCGGGATATCTGCTTGGGAGTATTTCGAGAACGGTTCTGACCCACGGCCCCTGCTCGGTCTTGACGGTCAAGAGTCCACTCGATGCGCCGGTCTCCGTCTTACTCGCCCTGGATGGGTCCAAGCCATCAAAGTTTGCGGCTAACCGGGTGAAAGAATGGCTATCTTCTGAAGAGGTGACCCTTCACCTCGTGTCGGTTGTGCCCGATATTTTGACGGATGCCTCCCAGAAGGTTTTTCCGAAATCTCGATTGAAGGCCCTGGTGGCTCCTCTTCGGCAGCAGGCTCAGGAATACCTTGACCAATATCGAGAATTGTTTCTCAAGGAAGGGTTTCAAGTGGTTGGAAAACGTCTTCAGGGGAATCCACGGGAGAAAATCGTCGAATCGGTTCCAACATGTCATGCGCAATTGGTGGTCATGGGATCCAAAGGGCTCACGGGTGTGGAACGATTTACCATGGGAAGTGTTTCGGAATGGGTGAGCGCCTATGCGCCTTCGTCCGTGCTGGTCGTTCGGCATTAACACAATCGTATGAATGTCGAATGGGCTGTCTTGTCTTCATGGATATCCAGATGATGAAGATCGGGCTTTACTCCGCATAATCATAATAAGGAGGGCGATATTGTTGTACATCGAAAAGATAGGACGGTCGCATGTGAAATCTGCAAGACCGGAGGAGCGTGGGGTGGAAGGTTGATGGGATGCGTATTAGCGTGGATTCTAATGTCCACAGGGGCCTATGGGAAACACCTGGATGTGACCCCTGATCTTGCCGACACCTCTCCAGACTGTCATGGGACATTCCTCGGAAAACAGGTTCCGGAGGAGACGCTTACCCAGGTGTTAATCGCCCATGCCCGATGGCTTGCCGATCATCAAGACCCGAAAGGGGGGCAGGCCGATTTATGCGGGGCCGATCTGGCCGGGGTCGATTTCCGGGAAAAAGATTTGAGCGGCGCCATCTTTCAAGGGGCCAACCTGACTCGTGCCGTATTCACCGCCGCCAAATTAGTTCATGTGAATTTCCACAAAGCGAATCTTACCGAAGCCTCGCTTTCCGCGGTTGATATGCAAGGAGCCAAGGCCTCCCACGCGGTATTCCGGCTAGCGGATTTGCGGAAAGCCAATTTGAATCAGGCCAACCTCGCCGGAGCCGATCTGCGAGAAGCGAATCTTGCAGAAACCCGTTTTCGCTTAGGCATCTTGCGGGGAGCCGATTTAGAGGATGCCTATCTGGTGAGGGCGGATTTGGAAATGGCCAACCTGGCGGAAGCGTCATTAATTCGAGCGGATGGGCGGGAAGCGAATTTCCAACGAGCGTTACTCGCCAACGCCAAACTGATCGATGCGGATTTGAACCGGAGCAATTTACAGGAAGCGGATCTTCGTTCGGCCGATTTGTCCGGGGCGGATTTGGGATTAGCCAATCTGAATGAGGCCGTGCTGACCCATGCCAATCTCCGTGAAGCGAATTTGGACAGGGCCGTCCTGTTTCAAGCCAATCTCGAAGGAGCCAATTGCGCCGGGGCAAGTTTCCAGAATGCCGACTTGCTTGAGGCGAATTTAATGAACAGCAATCTCTTGCGGGCAACATTGGATGAAGCCTATCTCGCCAAAGCGAATTTGCAGGGGGCAAATCTGGAAGGCGCGGATGTCTCGTGGGCAAACCTGGTTGAAGCCGATCTTTCGCAGAGCAATCTGGAATTTGCCGTGATGTTCCGAACGAACCTGCAAGGGGCGAAGCTCGATGAGGCGAAGTTGTACGGGGCAGATCTTCGAGGAGCGAATGTCGAACACGTCTCTTTTCAGGGCACGCGTTTGGAGGGTGTGGCCATCCGGTATGCCCAAGGATTAAACCAGGCACAACTTAATCAGGCGTGTATTGATGCACGAACCCGGTTGGCGGAAGGATTGGTGGGACCATCCCCCTGTCCGCCCTGAAAGCCCAAAGTACGACTTCTCAAGGGGAGCTAGGGATTTCAAGAAAGTGCTCAACAGATCATTCACACGAATAGGTCCTGAACCCACACAACACGGTACGGAGCGCCGGAATGTTCACCGTATTTGAACCAGGAGGCATGCGGTCGCCCTATGTGCCGGGTGCTGTCCGGCAGAGAAACGTCGCAAAAATCTCAAAAGCCTCTGCTATAGGTAAGATGAAGGTCGGGCAGGAGGATCATCCTGCGGATAATCCCAAGATTGCGCCTTCATCTTCCTTGCAGGCTCGCCTGTATGAACAGGTTGACTCGGTTACCCAATCGACTCGAGCAAAGATTCTAGCCCGGGAAATCATGTCTTCCCCTGTTCTCACGCTTCCTGGCACGGCCTCGCTTTCTCAAGCCTGGGAGGTGGTGCATACCCAACGATTTCGACACATTCCTATTCTGGGAGCGGATGATACTGTGGTTGGGATGCTGTCCGATCGTGATCTGTTTCGGTCGACCAAACAGGTCGACACTCCCATCCAAAACCTGGTCAGTCACCCGGTCTTAGTGGCGTCGCCGGACGCGGAGCTTCGTGCCATGGCCAGGGTGTTGCTGGAGGAACGAATTGGTGCATTGCCGATTGTGTCTGAAGCCGGGGGCTTAGTGGGCATGATCACCAGAAGTGATATTCTGCGTGTCCTGGTCGCCCATCCTGACTTTGATCAGTGGGTGTAGAGAGGGAACCGCATCCCCACCGCCGTCCTCCCCGACATTTTGGGCATCCATTGCTCTTCATTACGGATGGATCCCCGCTACCTACTTGCGGGGATGACGGAGAAATGTGGGGGCATGCCCGACATTGTATATCGGGCATTCATCCATCGGAGTCATTCCCGACGGTTTGTATCGGGAATCCATCTGCTCTTTCTGTCGGATGGATCCCCGCTAACCACCGGCGGGGATGACGGAGAAAGGTGGGGGCATGCCCGACATTGTGTATAGCGCATTCATCCATCGGG
>JACDDF010000380.1 GCA_013817135.1 Nitrospirales bacterium | reverse complement strand
GTTCGGTCCCGTCCAATCCGGACACCTGTAAACTGATCGCCGGATCCTTGGTGACCTGGGCAAGGGCCAAGGTCGATGGTCCCATGACCAGACTCAGGACGAGCAGTCCCGGAAGGTCACGTCGTCCACGAAACCCACAATAAGGTTTGATCACGACCTCCCCTCTCCCCTTACCCGTCCGACGCCTTTGGCCAATCGGGCGAGCGGTTTGAATGTCACCGATCCCATTTCGGATTTTCCAAATGCCTGCCGGGTCCACTGACCCACCCAGGCGGCTAACGGCCCGACAAGCGGATTCGCAATAGAGCGGAGCCGCTCAATCCGATCGGCATCCGCCACTGTCGTCAGCAGCGTCATCTCCCGGGCCGTCGTCCCCAACACCAACACTTCTCCGGCCACTTCCACGAGCATGATGTGCTTTCCCGTCCCGACCCGAAGTCCGCCCAGAATGCGCATCACCGGATCACCGCTCTTTCCCGGTAATTCCCCGAATGTGCGCCGAACCCAGGCTAATCCTCCAAGAAGAACCAGGACCACCAGGGCCAAGGTGCCCGCCATTTTGAGCGCTTCATGTGTGAGATCCATAACCTACCTTTTGAAAGTAAGGAGTAAAAAGTGAGGAGTAAGGAGACAGAAGAAAGAACAGTTCCTTACGCCTCGGCATTCGATATACTCCTCACGCCTAACCCCTAACTCCTTACTCCTCCCTCCTTACTTCCTTAACGAAGTTTATTCACACGGTCGGTGGGGCTAATCACGTCTGTCAGACGGATGCCGAATTTCTCATTCACCATCACCACCTCACCACGCGCGACTAACCGTTCATTCACCAACACTTCCAAAGGTTCACCGGCGAGTTTATCCAATTCCACAATGGATCCAGGGCCTAACTGCAACAGGTCCTTAATCAGTATGCGTGTGTTGCCCAGTTGCGCAGAAAGCACCAAGGGAATATCTAAGATGCGATTTAAATTCTGATCGTGGGACGTCATCAATTGTGGCGTCTGGCTACTGCTAATCGCCGCCACCTCCTGTTTTTTCGACGCACCGTTCTGTTCTTTTTCGGCGGCTTCCTGGGCTAACGCCTCCATCATTTCTTTCTCAGCATCAAATGTATCCATGTCGATGTTGTCTTCTTTACTCATCGTTTATCTCCAGGTTTCCACGGTCAGTGACTGGCCGGTGCCTCATCGCGTTCACCGGCCCTTACTCTCTCGCCAGAATGATGTCCTTAATCTGAAATGATTGCATGCCTTTGGTGGTTCCCGGAGATCCAAGAAACTTTGGCACTCCTTCCACTTTGGCCGTTAACAGCTGCGTGGTCCCTTGATTCAACCCGATCACATCGCCTGGGGAGAATTGCATCAATTCCTCCACCGAGATTTCCGTTTCCCCCAAACACACGGACATCGTGACATAGGCTTCCTTCAGCCTGGCTGAAAATCGTTTCACCCAACCATGATCCGTTTCAAACGAGTCTCCCTGGAAACTCACCTGCAGACGTTCCCGGATCGGCTCCAACATCGTATAGGGAAGACAGAGGTGGAGATCTCCCACCGAATTGCCTAATTCGATGCCCAACGTGACCACAATCACGATATCCGCCGGCAACACAATGGCAGCCAACTGAGGATTCATTTCTACCCGTACCGCATTGATGAGGAGTTTTTGTACGGGGTCCCAGGCTTTTTGGAGATTCCCCAACCCCATCAGCATGACCTTCTTCATCACGCGCTGCTCTATGATGGTAAAATCCTGCCCTTCCGGTTTTACATGAGTCTGTCCGGCTCCCCCGAAAAAATGATCCACAAGCAAATACACCGTCGCCGCATCCGTGGCGATCATCGCTAAGCCGCGAAGAGGGTCCATGGAAATAATCTGAAGATAGGCCGGGACGGGAAGACGTTTGGCGAACTCCCCGAACTTCATCACCGTTTGGTTCGTGACCGTGACCTCAGCGGTTTTACGAAGCACATCGCTCAGAGAGAGGCGAAAACCACGCGAGAATTGTTGGTGGATCACATCCAGGGTCGGCATTCGCCCGCGAACGACCCATTCCTGATTCCCCAAATCATACGAAACCGGTCCGTCCTGTGGTCCGGCATTTACCGCGTCTTCAGGTTCCGTCTCCACGCCGCCATCGGAGACCCCGCGAAGAAGGGCATCAACTTCATCCTGACTAAGTATTTTTTCCATGTTGGGACGTGGCACAAAGAAACAGCCCGGCCGTCTCTTCTCTCCTCTTTCGAACTCCTGACCTCTTACTTCTTACTGCTTACTGCTGATCACTTGTTCAGTATTTAGAGAACCATCCTGCCCTCTCATGGCCAACGGAAGTCCTCAATCATCTATCTTTGCCGTTCGTCATTTCTGATGGATCCCCGCTGATGAGCGGCGGGGATGACGAATTGGATCCTCATACCCGACAATGTTCATCGGGCATCCATCCCCTTCTGTCATATCCAATAGTGGAAATAGGGCCTGATCCATTTACGGTCAGTGGGAGGACCAAGAAGACACCCAGCCCGGTTTCCTTACTGAATAATAAAATCAGTAAAATACACATTGGCGACTTTCCCTTTACTCATGACGCCATTCACCCGCGTCATAATTTCTTCTCGAACCCGCCGCTTCCCGTTCACCGTTCTGAGTAATTGCGATTCCTTACTACTCAGTAACACCAACAACGCATCACGAATGGCCGGAATTTTATTCTGATAATCCGTTTTTTCTTCAGCCCGGTCTAACTCAAGCTTGATACTCACTTTTAAAAATCGCAGTTCTTCCCGATCCGCTAAATTCAGAAGAAAGGGTTCTAATTCCATCACCGGCCCGGGCTCTTCATGACCTGACTCGGCTTTGGCATGCTCGTCGTGCTCGGCCGGTTTTTCCTCTGTGCCTCCCATGAAATACCAGGCTGCACCTCCTCCTCCACCCAGAAGAAGAAGGCCCGCGATAATGATAAGGATCATTTTTTTCCCCGCCCCCGCTTTAACGGGTGCTTCTTCTTTGGCATCGTCTTCAGCCATACATCAACCTCACACGCTAAAAAGTTTTGTGGGTCATCACATTCCTCTTTCCAAATCAGCAACCTTTGTGCCACTCCACTTTTCTACGTAGGCACGCTGAGACTAACTCTGCAACGCACTGAATTCGCGTAGATTTCTTCCACCGTCGTGCCTGATATCTCATTTGCCCGGCAACAAGATAAGTCCTACCTTTTCGTCATTTTCCTGGCATTTCGCGGGAACCTTTGACACATCGGGAATCGTGAGGAGTAAGGGGTAAGGCGTGAGGGGTGAAAAGTGGGGAGTGAGGATTCGGATGAAAAAGAGAACACGGTCTGACGAATGAACCTGCTCTCCCTATTCCTTACGCTTCACTGCCCATGAAACGCCGCTGAGGCATTTCCCCTCAGGCAAAAAAAACCCCCAGGCAGGAATACCTGCCTGGGGGCCGAACCACCTGTTACCAGGCTGCGAACTACCGGGCCAGATTCACCAGTTCTCCGAGTAGATCGTTGGTGGTGGTGATGATTCGTGAATTGGCTTGGAAGCCACGCTGCATGGTAATCATATTGACTAATTCCTCACCCAAATCCACATTGGAGGCTTCAAGGGTGCTTGCCGATACTTTGCCAAATGCACCGGTACCTGGGACTCCGTCCAAGGGAGTGCCCGAATCACCGGATTGAATAAACAAATTCCGTCCAATCGGTTGAAGGCCATCAGGATTAATAAACCGGGTTAATCTGACCTGTCCCAACGTACGGGTGGTCCCATTATCGAATCGGCCCGTAATCACCCCATCCTCACCAATGGAA
>JACDDF010000379.1 GCA_013817135.1 Nitrospirales bacterium | reverse complement strand
GTCTATGGGATATTGAGGGTATGGCTGGCCGTGCGTGACCTCGCCTCATTGACATATGTCCTATACAATGACTGGACCGCACGGCGCAACCGGGTACGTGACCAAGTCCCATCCAATACGGCATCGGCATAATCGAGCTTGTGACGCAGGGGCATTTGTTGTCTGATTCGCCGAAGAGCTTGGGCCTTGGTCAAGCCATCACGGCCGCAGGCGCGGGCAATTTGAGTGGCCCGATCGGCGGTGATAACCATGACATGATCCATACGCCTGTGTGCACCGGCTTCCAGTAATAACGCAGCATCATAAATGATGACGGCATGGGGATCCTCGTGTTGAATGCTTTTAACCTGTTTGGACTGCTCCCGAGCGACACGAGGATGAATGATCGTTTGCAAAAGGTGTAATTTCTTAGGGGATTTAAACACGATGTCGGCGAGGGCCTGGCGGTTGATGGTATGATCTTCAGTGAGCACCTTTGCCCCAAAAATTTTGACGATATCCCTCCAAGCTGGTTTTCGAGGTTTGACTACGGCTCTGGCCAGTTCGTCGGCGTCAATAATCCTGGCTCCAAGCGATTCAAAAATCCTGGCGACAGTCGTTTTCCCTGATGCCAATCCTCCAGTCAACCCGACGACGATCATGGCCAACCATAGCATAGGGGGTGGGGAGCGACAATAAATATGGAAAAACTTTGCCACCTGCTTGACCCTGCCAAACCCCTTGGGGTATTGACTCGATGAGACTTTTTTATAAGTGGGCCGATTGACCGCTAAGTAATGACAGGGGGGAATGAACCACGTGATCGTTCAACACATGCTGACCATCTTTCGACCAGTTATTTTTTCGGGTGCTCTGATTCTGTGTGTCCTGTCTGGATTGGCGTCTGCCAACCCTGAGGAGCCTTCTCAATCTCAACCCCCCGTCTCGTCGGTATGGCAGGTTGCCTTGGATGGTTCAGGGCATTTCACTTCAATTCAAGAAGCCATTGATCAGGCTGTTTCGGGTGACACGATTTTGATCAAACGGGGAGCCTATGCCGAGGATGTCACCGTTCATAGCAAAGAAGGTTTATCGATTATCGGTGAAGGCATGGACCTGGTCGTTTTGAGCGGGGAAAAGCGTGTCGGGACCCTCCATATTGGCAAATGGCCGTATGGGGCAACAAATGTGACGATTCGAGATCTCTCCGTGATTCAACATGGGGGATTGGGGGTTGGGATTTTTAATGGCAGTGGGGTGCGATTAACACGGATTCGTGTCAATGGCATGGTATTTAGTCAACAAGTGCAGAATGTTCATTTGGAAGATTGTGTGATTGGTGACAGTGAGACAACGGGTGTGGCATTTGCGGATTCTACAGGCACCTTATCGGGCAATCTGATTTACCATAATGATCATGGTGTGGCTATTGGTGGAAACTCAGATGTGACCCTGAGACGGAATGTTATTACCCGAAGTCTCTATGAGGCTGTGTTGATGACTGATCAGTCCAAAGCCCGGTTGATTCAAAATACTCTGGTTCAAAACGGAGGCGGAGCTGCCTTTCAGGACGACGCGCAAGCGGATGTGCAGGGGAATATTATTAGTCAGAGCGCCGTAGGGTTTTTATTCTTTCCGGGGAGCCACACGACGTTGGCCTTTAACGGCTTGTCTGGTAACCAGGGGGATTATGTTATGACAGGGACTCCACCAACGCCGGCTTTGAACCGTGCTGGAAAAACTGATGTCCAGTTTACCCCTGGATTTGTCGATCCTGAAAAGGGTGATTTTCGTCTTCAGGCCGATTCCTCCATGATCCAGATCGGCGACTTTCCATACTTAGGGGCTTTGCCTCCTGTTTCTTCCAACCCATAATTGCCTTGTTTGAGGGTTGAAACCAAGTGGTGCACCCTTCTGGATGCTTTTAGCGTCGTGTTACCTGCCTTGGCCGGGCCTGCTTCGCCGAAGTAGCTACGAAGGCTGAAAGCGGTTTCGCATCTATGCACTGAAGCGCTTCGACGCTCAAGCGCGCAGACAGATTGCCACGTGTCCCTTCTCACGTACTCCTCGCTCCGCTCCGCTCATCAAAGTGGCTACGGCCTTCCTTTTGAGATGCCTCAGGGTAGGATTAGGCTATCCTTTTTGCACGACCCATGAATTGTTCGGTGGGCTTTTGTCACCCAAATATGATGGAAAGAATAAATATTTAAAATATTCAATAGTTCCCTTGTTATTGAGGCATCGTTGTCGCAGAAATCCGCAATTTGCCCCTCCCTCGGCTCGCACCAACGCCAGGTCGGTCTGACTCCTAGGATTCTGGAAGGTCCAGAACCATTCTGTCCCAGATTAGGGTTGTTGCTTTGGACGGAGAATCAACCGTGCATGCTCGGCGTCCAACGTGACAAGAAAGTGTTTGAGGAAGGACATTCCCAACAGGCCTTCGATGTGTTCTGGAATATCCGGAAGATCGTGTAGGGCTACGGCGACATTGGTAGCTTGTGCCGTTCCGACCGAGATTGAGGAGAGATAATTCATGTTGACTTGAACTGACCCGCCTGCCGTGTTGACGGTCAAGAGTTCATTGTCGGTGGTTCCCAGGATTCCGAGATCAATGGCGACCTGAGTTGAAAGAACGGTCATGGATGCACCGGTATCGACAATGAGTTGGGCTGATCGTTCTTGATTCAATATCACATGAACGAGAAATGACCCCCCACTTTTAGTGAGGGGGACGGTGATTTCCTCATTGAACGGTTTGTCCTGCTCTTCCTCATTCAGGGAGGACAAACGGGTAGAAATCTGGGTATCAGGAGGGGTCTGATGAGGAATGGACGGGGTGGTTGCAGGAAGTGTTGGAGTCGTGGATAACGCTTGATTGGTCAGAGAAGAGCTTTGTGACGGCAATAGGGTGCATTTAAATAGTTGGACCGGATTATCTGTTAAGACGCGTGCACCGGATTCATCAAGACAGTCATACGTGGCTGAATGTCCTGAAGACACGCATAGAACACCGGAGACTATGACTCCGACCAGCCACCATATGGTGGTGTGATGGGAGTTCCTGAGAAACACAACACTGCGACGTTCATGCATAGTGGGAAAAGGATACCAAGATAAGGAGGGAAAACGCTATGAAGGTGATTATCCGCTGGTGTCGGGTGTTAAGGGAATGGTGGCCTGAACATGAGAGCCGGTTTCCAACACCTGGGTGGACAGAACCACAGTTTCTGGTTCGATTTTGTTTACCTGCACGCGACCTTCCAACATCTCTCCCTGTTTGACGATATAGATGGCCTGCCCATTCGTGAGGAAGGCCTGGCTCTCACCCCCCTTGGTTAAATATCCCAGGAACCGGAATTGGTTGAGTTGTTCTCGGGCCCGTTGACTTGAAAGATCCGCGAAAGAGGGACCTGGCGGTGGTGGTGGTGGCGGTGTCGTGGATGGGGGAGGGGAGGCTTTCGAGGTAGACCGGGCTTTGGCAGCTTGGTCCATTTCGTCCTGGGAGGACATCCGTGTTGTGCCCAGTGGTGCAAAAATATTTCGGGAAATAGAAAATTTTGCCGTTTGGCGAGGATTAGTAAACTCCGGGTCTAACTCCAGATCTTTAAGTGGTGGAAGGGGGCTTCCTGACGTGTCAGAGTAAGGTATGAGATCTGTTGGCGCCGAATCCCACATTTGGAAGATCGTCACCATTCCCCAAGCCAATAGTAAGCCACCCAACATCAGCCATTTTCGTTGATTCGTCATTAGGCTTTCGTCTTTTTGACCGGTTCAGGGAATTCTTTCAGAAAGGTAGAGACCTTCAGTTTAAAGATGACCCCTTTCTGCTTTTTGGATGTTTCAACGGAA
>JACDDF010000378.1 GCA_013817135.1 Nitrospirales bacterium | reverse complement strand
TCACACAGCCCTTCACGGATCAATCGATGAAATTCGGACTGTTCTCCATTCGTGAGCGCATGATCACGCTGGGAGGATCATTCGAAATCGAATCACAACCCGCTCAGGGGTGCACCGCCAGCCTCATCTTACCCGTATCGTCCGTTGGGGAGGATCGTTCTACTCCACAAAAGGACATGGCTGGTCATGATGTCGATCTGGCCATGGTTGAGAAATCTTTAACGGAATCAAAGGATCACCCGAACGTCAACACAAAAACCCAGATCCGCATTCTGGTCGTGGATGATCATGTGATGGTGCGGGAGGGATTACGGAAAATGCTGGAGAGCCATGAAGATCTGGAACTTGTGGGGGAAGCAGGGGACGGCGAAGAGGCCATCGATCTGGTCGAACAATTGAGGCCGTCTTTGGTCATTATGGATGTGAATATGCCCAAACTCAATGGCATTGAGGCCACGACACGGATAAAAGCTCAACATCCGAATACGATTGTCATTGGATTATCAGTCAATGCAGGTGGAGAAAATCAACGGGCAATGTTAAAGGCCGGAGCCGTGGCCCTCTTACCCAAAGAAGCTGCGGTCGCCGATCTTTATCAGATGATCAAGACCGTCACCGGGTCTCAGTCATAAGTCAACGCTATTCAGAATGTTGATAGTGCGGCCAGAGGATTGCGCCCTGACTGCACGACGTCCAGTCGAGATGATATATTGACTAGGACTCAATTGACTGAATTGTTCAATCACATTCTGAAAGGAAAACATGGCAATGAATCTGTCACGTATGATGATCGGAGTTTCTTTGAGTGTTGTTCTCTTCGCAGGGACCGGCTTGGCCACCGAACCAGCTGTGGTGGAGAAATTTGTCAAGTCTCGTATTGAAATCGGCGAGATGATGACGAACTATTTTAAGGGTGGAAAAGGATATGGAGAAGGGCAGAGACCCTCGCCCGAGGCGATGAAGGAAATGGGCGCGGATATCAATACAAAACTTAGCGAGTTATTGGCAAAGCATGATCTGACGATCGAGGAATATCGCCAGCGCAGCCCTGAAGTATTCGCCGATGAGGCGGCCGTGAAGGGGTATCTCAATGAGCATCCGGATCTGAAGGCGCGCTATGATGCCCTTCCGTTGGGTAGCATGAAAGGCGGGAGCACCGGGCGGGGGTATTGAGTCGGCACTTTTTTGTCAACAGGGTTCTGCTGTTAGAAAACTTCATCTGACGCTACGAATGTGACCAAGCCACGGCGGCCATGATCGCACCAAGCCTATGACGATGCCAATCCATTTCCCCGGTGACGGATCCGATGTTTCCAGGTAAGATATTTTCATGAAATTGAAAATCTCCGATCCAAGTTTTAGTGGCTCACGACGTCCTAGTCAACTTGGCGATAGACTCGCGAAACACAAGATTGACGCGGCTCGGAAACTCACTCCAGAACAGCGGCTGCTTCTCGCTCTTGAACTGTCCGATGCGGCAGCCGCTCTCCAACGCGCGTGTTCCAACAAGCGTTAACCGACATTCTTTCCCGCTCTATGAGTATTTGCGACAGAATCGGACATCAAGGGGGAAGCGCGGATCATTCAGAATTTATGGTTTTGGCCTTACAGCTTAATGATAAGTATCGGAAATCCAACTTAGGGGTGGACGGGGAAAAAGCTCTGGTAGGTGCATGCATCGCACATATGTACCCAGCTCTCGTGTCAACGTGATGTTCTGTGTTGCCGGGTTTCGCCCCGGCAGGCGAGGCCTCCTTCGGCCGGGCTCAGGACAGGCTTTTTGTTCCGGCAAAAGGTCCCAAAACCAGTGACGCCCCGTCCGGCCTCATTGGAGCGGACGGACGCCAGCCTGAGGAGGGCGGACCAACTCGCGGAGTCTATCCTGAGTTTTGTCGAAGGACTCAAACAAGGCCCGCTAGCTAAAAGAAGCGTCACTCCCTTGGGCCAGACGGCAGGCGTCGAACCAGGGGAAACGAACCTTTCCAGGACACACGTGAAAGAGCGAGGAACCCTATATTCTGCATGATCCGAAAGCGCGCGGGGGATCTTTTGCTTCTCGACTCTCGACCTGGAACTCTTTACACGGAGGTAGTTGAATCCTATGAACGATGAGCAGCCGGCTACGGTCTGCGCCAGTCTCATAGAGGGTATGCAGAGTCTCCAGCTATCCACAGTCGGGGTGGACGGCATTCCCCACTGCAGCTATACGCCCTACTTGCACCGGGCTCCCGGCAGTTTTTACATCTTTGTCAGTCAGCTCGCAGCGCATACCCGTCATCTGCTGGCAAACCAGACTACCGCGATTATGATCATTGCCGATGAACAGTCGGCGTCACAGATTTTCGCCCGTCCAAGGGTCACGTACTTGTGTGAGGCCAAACGGATCGCACCCGACAGTCCAGAATACGAGTCGGTGCTGGACGACTATCAGCTACGGCATGGCAAGATGGCCGCCCTGTTACGGCAGTTGCCGGACTTTGTCCTGTTTCACCTACACACGAAGAGTGGGCAGTTTGTGATGGGATTTGGCAAAGCGTACACCCTGACCGGAGACGACTTGTCGGTCTTCGAACATTCCCGTACTGGATAGTCTGATTAATCAATTGGCCGGGCTCTATTCCAGCCCTAAACGCGTCGCTGTACTTTACAGGAGAGCGATGGTTCGCTATTCTTGCCAAGGACTGAAGACACCTTCCCGATAACTGTTCAGGGAACTCTCCAACACACAAAAGATCGTCATGGTGCAACCTCGGGCTTACTAGCCCGGGCTTTGGTCCTCTGGCTAGAGCCACGGCTCCTCCTGGATCCTCCCCCTCACAAGGATAGCGGACTCCATCGGACGGCAATCCGTACATTTCGAATACATGTGAATTTCCTCCCTGCGTGCTCCCTAGCGGGCGGAAATCACACGAAGTGAGATGCTTGAATAGGTATCAGGGAACGCACATGCGAGGAGCGATGCGAAGTCCCGGATCGCTCGCAAGACCAACTCATTGAAGGGGTTGTGGTACAGGGAGAGAACGAGAAGGAAAAACAGCTGGAAACCGGATCCCATGTGCAGGACCAACTGACGCGACATTCATTTGATGCCACCAGATTTGCCACGCTTATCGCAAGCAAAAAACCACATTCACCTCTCACTTCTTATCAGGATGCACACGATGGAGAAATTACCCAAGGACCATTTTTTCAACCCCTGGCATCATGCCAGCCCTGGCGACAAGATTCCCGAATTTGTCAATGGAATTATTGAAATTCCAAAAGGCACCAGGGCCAAATATGAATTAGACAAAGAGAGTGGCCTGTTGAGACTCGACAGAGTGTTATATTCTTCCGTGTATTACCCTGCCAATTACGGGTTCATTCCGCAAACGTATTGTGAAGACAAAGACCCCCTGGATATTCTGATTATTTCACAAATTGATGTAGTCCCGATGTGTATCGTGCCGGCCAAAGTCATCGGGGTCATGCGCATGCTTGATAACGGAGAGGCCGATGACAAAATCATCGCGGTTGCGGCAGGCGATCCCAGCGTGAGTCACATTAAAGATATTTCAGAATTGCCACAGCACTTCATTTCCGAAATGCGCCATTTCTTTGAAGAGTACAAAACCCTTGAACACAAAGCGGTGGTGGTGGAGGAATTTTTAGAGAAAAAAGTCGCTCAAAATATACTGAATCAAGGCCTGGGCATGTATAAAGATTTGTTCTGAAACACAACGTTGCCGGATTGACCCAAGCCGGACAGGCCGGAAGAAGTCATAATGGACCCTTCCGGCCGTCAGCTCATGCCGTGCGATATACAATCCGGAGTTTGCAGAAAACCTCGTGTC
>JACDDF010000377.1 GCA_013817135.1 Nitrospirales bacterium | reverse complement strand
TCTCAATATTCTGTTTCAAACGACTTATACGGATGTATATTGCGGATATCGGGCGTTTAGCCGGGTTGCTTATGACCGGATTCAACCGGTCAGCCCTGGGATGGAATTTAACCTCGAATTAGCCATCAATGCTGGGTTGGCTCACTTGAAGATGACCGAGATTCCTATTCAATTGCATGAGCGAAAAGGCGAATCAAAACTGCGGACATTCCGCGACGGGTGGCGCAGCCTGCGGATGATGCTGATCTATTGTCCCAACAAAGTGTTTCTTCTCCCTGGAATCATGGCGATCGTGCTTGGACTTGGTGCCCATTTCCTGTCACTGGCAGGCTTGGTCCGTTTCCACGGAGAACCGCTCGGCACGGTAACCGGGATTTTTGGAACGATCTTCAGCGTCACCGGATTTCAGATTCTCAACCTCTGGTTGCATGCCAAAACGTATTCCTGGAGCCGGCGGTTCGATGCGGACAATCCAAACCTGGTCAGATTTTATGACTGGTTCAAATTGGAAACGGGATTGTTTTTGGGGTTACTCCTTCTTCTGGCAGGAGGAGCGATCCTCAGTGTCCTCGTTTTTGATTGGGTCCAGTCGGATTTTGGACCTTTGCGCACCCCGGAATGGGTCTCATTTGGTGCAACACTGGTGATCGTGGGAGCGGGAACCATATTTTCATCCTTGTTCATTTCCGCCATGTCCATGAAAAAGTCGTCATGGACTTAAGGGAGGATCAGCTTTGCCATGAAAGTCTTCATTACCGGTTCCAGTGGCCTCATCGGGTCTGAGCTCGTGAGTTTTTTTGACAGCCGTGCCGGCTGTGTCCTTGGAATGGACAATAATATGCGTGCGGATTTTTTCGGTCCTGAGGGAGACACCACATGGAATCTTCAGCGGCTGCGTCAGAGCACACGACATTTTCAACATCATCAACTGGATATTCGTGACCGGGAAGGACTCTCTGGTTTTTATAAGGATCACGCGCCATTTGATCTCATTGTGCATTGTGCCGCCCAACCCAGTCACGATCTGGCCGCCCGGCGACCATTTGATGATTTTGATGTCAACGCGACAGGAACCCTCAATATCTTGGAGATGACCCGTCAATATTGTCCGGAGGCTGTCTTCGTCTTCATGTCCACCAACAAGGTCTATGGGGATGCTCCTAATGAGATGCCGCTAAAGGAATTGGAGCGAAGATGGGACTATGCGCGGGCAGAAGACTATCAGGGCGTGACGGAAGCGATGCGGATCGACCGGTCGAAACATTCAATTTTCGGAGCCAGCAAGGTTTCGGCAGATGTGGTGACCCAAGAGTATGGCCGGTACTTTGGCATGAAGACGCACTGTCTCCGCGGCGGTTGCCTGACCGGTCCGAACCATTCAGGCGTCGAACTTCACGGATTCCTGTCGTATCTGGTCAAGACGCAGCTGAGTGGAAAGGCCTATCGAATCTATGGGTATAAGGGGAAACAGGTTCGGGACAACATCCACAGTTTCGATATTGCTCGGGCCATTGAGGAGATCTATGAGAATCCTCGATGCGGGGAAGTGTACAACATGGGAGGAGGGAGAGCGAACTCCTGTTCCATTTTGGAGGCATTCGATCTGGTAGAAGGGCTGACAGGAAAGAAAATGCCATACGAGTACGTTGATCAACCCCGTGCCGGAGACCATATTTGCTATATCAGTGACCTCTCCAGGTTCCAGAATCATTACCCCAAGTGGTCGGTGACCAAGTCCCTTGACGATGTGTTCCATGAGATTGTTGAGGCCTGGACCCTTCGGCTATCTTTGTGAAAGTCCTCTATGAGTACCTCTGACAAATCCATGCTCCAGACTCTTGCTCTTCGTGAGAAGACCCGGGACGAATATCTTGCGCGGCGGGATCCTATCGCAGCGGATCGTCTGCACTGGCGCGCACAGTCATTCCGGCATATGGTGCATCTCTTGCCCGGGCAAAGCATCCTCGAAATTGGGTGTGGTCAGGGGTTGTTCACTCGTAAGCTCATCCAGGTCACCCATGGCCGGAATCCCATCACCGCAGTGACCTTTGATTCGTTCGAAGAGAAACCAGCCGATTGCCAGGAGTTGGTCGAGCGGATTGTGATTGAGGAATTCCCGGGTCCCCTGGAAGGACGGCAATTCGACTTTATTGTCGCCATGGATATGCTCGACCAGCGAAATTGCGCGGCACTACTTCAGGAGGTCCATGAATTGTTGAATCCCGGTGGACAAGTGGTGTTTTATGAAAGTAATCCATGGAATATTGTGCTTAAGCTCCGACGAGGGCTCACTGGCCTGTTAGGTCGGTCAGATCCTCGGTCGCTCCTCAGTCGCCGACAATTGTATGAATTGATGTCTGAAGTCGGATTTATTCGAGTGTTTGCCGTGTTTAACGATTTTGTCTTTGCGCCCCTTTCGCCTCGATTCGTTTGGTTATTCCGCAATCTTTCGATCATTTTTGAAAATGCGCCGGGGATACGAACGTTGGCCGGATCCATTTTAGTCCATGGCCAAAAACCCCCGCGTGCGGTCGAGAGACCCGCGGTTTCGCTTGCTCTGCATGGGGAACTCAGACGGTCACTCTCAGTCGTCGTTCCTTGTTACAACGAAGAAATGAATGTCGCTCCCCTCGTGGAAGGTCTGAAGCGTTTCTATGATGATTATCTTTATGAAATCATTCTCGTCGATGATAATAGTAGAGATGGGACAGCCACCGTCATCCGAGGCTTGGCGGAAAAAGATTCCAGGATTCGCCTTCTCTCCCGTATCGGGCCCAATGGAGTAGGCCGCGCTTTGCTGGAAGGCTATCGGGCGGCGACAGGCCGGTATGTGTTGACCATGGACTGTGACTTTCAGCATCTGCTCCCCGATATTGCCGATCTGTTCGACGCCGCAGTGGAGGGGTACGATGTCGTCGTCGGCAGCCGGTTTTCCCGGCACAGTGTCTTGCTCAACTATCCCTTTGGTAAGATCCTCGCAAATCGCGGGTTTCATCTTATTGCCCAACTCCTCCTGTTTCGACGCTTTCGGGACCTGACCAATAACCTCAAATTGTTTCGCCGCGAAGTGGTGGACCAGCTCCAATTGCTGGAACCCTGGTTTGCCGTCAATGCCGAAACAGGGTTGCAACCTCTCTTAATGGGCTTTCAAGTCAAAGAGGTGCCAATTTCCTGGATTAATCGTACGCCGGAAATGGGCCTGTCTTCTTTTAAACTGGCCCGGGTCGGCTGGGGATATTGGCGGGTACTTGGACGTCTCTGGCTGAGATGTTTATTCGGGATAGGAGCCTATCGAACTTTACCTCTTTCGAAAAAGAGTAGGGGCACCTGTCGGACGGACGATCCAGAAGGGTTAAAGCCCATTTCGGAACCCGGGAAATTGGGATGACCATGGACCGCCAAACGGGAAATACCTCTCAGAGTACACGGGTAATAAAAGAACCCGTCTTTCGACGATGGGACAGTTTCCAGTTCTATGCCCTGACGGTCTTAACCGTGTTAGCAACGACCGCCTTCTTGCTCTCCTGGTTCAGGCTTGAGGGTTGGAGGGAATATCCGGTGATGTTATCCGTCATTTCGGCGATCGTTCTGGTCATTCTTGGAAGCGCTCTAGGACGGTGGTTTGTGTTGCCGCAAATGAGAAAGCCAAGGCCGCTTGGAGCGCGACCGGGATTGAAAGTAGGGGTGGTGACGACGATTGTGCCTGATATAGAACCATTGTCTTTATTGGAGAACACACTCAAAGCCCTGGTGGCTCTCGACTACCCTCATGAAACCTGGGTTCTGGACGAGGGAGATGACGAACGGATCAAAGAACTCTGCATGAAGCGAGGTGCCTTTC
>JACDDF010000376.1 GCA_013817135.1 Nitrospirales bacterium | reverse complement strand
TTTCGTCATCCCGCCTTCTTTATACGAGTCGAGCCGATCATGGACCGCTTGCATGCGAGAGCGTTGCTCATCCGTTAACACGGCCTTGGCATCCCGCCCGGCTTTTACTGACGCCAGGTAAAGGCCGGCACGAATCTCATAAAGACTCTTCAGTTTGGATTCAACAGCGCCCAAGTCACCTTGGTCATTCCGCAACAACTCGTGCAAATCCAAGCTGGTCAGTTGCATGTCAGCTTTCATTTTAATTTTTGTTTTTTCAAAATCGGATTTAATCGTTTGAAGTTTGGCGACCTGATCATCGGTAATGGCCATGCCTTCTTTGAATTTCAAAATGTGCTCAATAAATTCAGAGGCACTTTGATGAGGACCATGTCCTGATGTATGGGAGCTTCCTCCCGTGTCATGGCCACCGGACATGCTTGTGCCATGTGGAGCCTGGGCATGGCCATAGGCTCCTGTCCCGTGGGGGGACGTGCTGTTTCCAGATGGGTGGTGCGCATCTCCTCCATATCCTGTGGCCAAACCCATCGCGGGGAAACCCAGAATTAAGGATAAGACACCGGACCAGAGAGGAATCATTCGTTTGTGGTTCGTTCTACCTTTAATGGTCATGTGAACAGCCTCCTTTCGCTATGAGCAAAAAGCTAGGGTTGAAAAAATAAGCTGACAGGTCATGATCTGTAAGTTCCCTGAACCAGTTCTTATTATACACAGGAATGGAGAAAATGTAGTGCGTGATTCACTGACTTATCTTAAAAAAAGCCATAAAGCCAAACAACGCCATTGGTTTGAGGCCGTGCTCTGGCTAGAGGAAGGCGGGTGAGAGCGTGGGTGATTCAGCTTTCGGGCCGATAGGTTGAAGCAATAGACTATAGGAGAAGTATTCGTTATCAAAAGGAAAAAGCTGTGGACGAAGGGAACGGGAAAGCCAGCTCCATTAGGCTGGTTGGCAGGTATTGCAGAGACCGTAAAGTTCGAGTTTGTGGGTTTGAATGGTAAAGCCGTTAATTCTCGCAACCTCTTCTTGTAAATTTTCGATTTGGCAATTTTGAAATTCGACAATTTTTCCGCAGGAAGTGCAAATGAGGTGATCATGATGACCCTTGTGCGACACATTATCGAATTGCGTTTGTGAGCCGAAATGGCGTTCCTGTGCCAGGTCGGTTTCACAGAATAATTTGAGTGTGCGATAGATGGTGGCGAGGCCAATATGCGGGTCTTTTTTGGCGAGGATATGATATAACTGCTCGGCAGTGACATGCTCCATTTTCAGGAAGGTCGTCAGAATTAACTCGCGTTGACGAGTCAATTTGAGACTGTTTTTTTGGAGATGATGTTTGAGTGTTTCGAGTTCTTTGACTGGTTTAGGCATAGTAAAAAACTTTCTTAATGAAAGAAGAAAGATATTAAACCCCAACCAGCCTAGGGGGTCAAGAATTATTTTGTCTGTTTTGGCATTGGTGAGGAAATTTAGGGAGAACGTATGAGAAAACCCTCAGAAGTGACCGGTGACCGCGCTTTGCTGATTTATACTTTGTATTTGACCGAATCCATGGGTCTGATGAGTGACGTAAAACTTCAGCAATTATTATTCCTTTGTGAATTGCAAATGTTGGGGAAAGGATTGAAAGGGTTGCATTTTGAATTCGTACGATTTCCTTATGGGGCTTTTAGCAAGGATGTGGATAATGACTTACTCTTCTTGCGTAGGAAGCAACGGATAGAGAATTTTGATATTCCGGAACAGGCCCAGGGGGTCGTGAGCTTGGTTGACCAGATAATGAAGGAACCCGAAGCCAATCAACAGGTAATGGAAATTATTCACACGGTGGTCGAGAAATATGGCCCTATGGATACCAGCGCCATTATGAGTGCCGTGGAGGCAGTGGAATTAGGTCCAGCTGATAATCCTGAGCAAAAACTTGCCATCCGGGATATTTCCTTCCATACCATCATGCTGGTGCCTTCGCGGATAGAAGTGACCGAGGCCATCACGCTGTCACCCGCACAAGTAAAAACCTTGAATGCGGCGATGGGATATTAAGGCCCAATCGACATCCGGATGACGGGGTATCCCTGCGGTGTGGTGTTGATCGGTGAAGAGAGGCAACGAGGTCACGAGGCCGAACTTGTGTTCGGCCTCGGTCTTGTGAATCAAAAATTCTAAAATTACTTGGTAGGCGAGGTCTCGACAGGAGAGGCTGTTGAGCCAACGGTAAAGGTTTCCCGCAGCGTTTCCAGCCGGACTTTCCCCACGCCTTTGACTTTTCCCAACTCATCGAATGATTTAAATGCTCCATGATCCTTTTTGTAGGCGAGAATGTTGTGGGCGATATCCTGTCCCACGCCTTTGACGGCTTCAAGTTGTTCAAGACTGGCAGCGTTAATGTCAATCTTGTTCACGGTGGCTTCTGCCCAGGGCATGGGGAATAACAGGCCAACGGAAAGGACGAGGGCAAACAGGAAGACCGAAACTTGTTGTGAATTCAGCATCACGGGACACGCTCCTTGGAAAAGGTTTGAAACGCGTCGTTGCACGTTGTTCCCTTGGGAAGGGAAAAGGCAACGAATGAATTAGTGAGGCCAGGTTAGGGACGTGCAGAAATCAGCGGCAACCTGTCGAAAAGGTTTCCTCGGAAATTGAAAACACCGAAAAAATCTGATGGATTGTTAAGCGTTGGAGGCAGGGGATGTTGTCGGAAATTGATACAAGGTGCCGAATTTCTGTCTGAGGTCTTGAATAAAGGGTTCAGGAGTCAGGGCTTGCCCTGTCACGCGTTTGATTAGGTCGGCCGCCGTATACTGCCGTCCCCAACGATGCACCCGGTCATTCAACCACCCTTTCAAAGGAAGCAAGTTGCCTTGACTGATGGTCTGGTCGAGGTCTGGAAGATCCTTTTGTGCCTGTCGAAAGAGCATGGCCGCATACAGATTCCCTAGCGTGTAGGTGGGGAAATAGCCAAAGGCTCCAAAGGACCAGTGCACGTCTTGCAGCACACCCTCCGCATCGGAGGATGGTACAATACCCAAGTATTCCTGTATTTTGGCGTTCCAGATTTCCGGCAGATCTTCAACGTGCAAGCGGCCTTCAATGATATCCAGCTCAATTTCAAATCGCACCATGATATGGAGGTTGTAGGTCAGTTCATCGGCTTCGACCCGGATAAACGATGGGGCCACCCGATTAATTGCCAGATAAAAATCCTCTGCACTGGTCTCTCCCAACTGTGCTGGAAAAATCTTCTGAAGTTTCGGGTAAAAATATTGCCAAAACGCGCGGGACCGTCCCACGCAATTTTCCCATAAACGGGATTGGCTTTCATGAATGCCCAAGGAAATGGCTTCGCCTAATGGTGTGCCATAGTATTTTGTGGGTAAACCTTGTTCATACAGGCCATGCCCGCCTTCGTGAATACAACTAAAGAGACAGGAGGGGAGATCGGTTTCGAAGACGCGAGTGGTGACCCGCACATCGGTTGGATGGAAGGCCGTCGTAAAGGGATGCTCCGACAAATCCAGTCGTCCGCGTTGAAAATCGTAGCCCATGTGCTTGAGCACAAGCTTTCCAAAGTCCATCTGTGGTGTTTGCCCATACGATTGCGTCAGGAGTTGGGTGTCGGGTTGGACCGGGGACTGTCGAATGGAATCCAGCAGACGGATCAACTCCGCCCGCAAGGTGGCAAAGAGTGGTCGTAATTGCGCGACGGTCGAACCCGGTTCATAGGTGTCCAGTAACGCGTTGTAGGGAGAATCCGTGTAACCCAGATACTCCGCCTCTTGTTGCTTGAGTTTGACGACCCGTTGCAGATTCGGCAGAAACAGTTGGAAGTCATTCGTCTTCCTGGCTTC
>JACDDF010000375.1 GCA_013817135.1 Nitrospirales bacterium | reverse complement strand
GATAGTCACCGGATTGGGGTCTGTGGTCGGATGAAATGTTGTTTGTTATATGAGGAAGAGGGTTGGACGCTCACTCGACGCAAACCACAGCCGTTGATTCATCCCACAAAACGATAGCAACCTGTTAGTCAGAATAGTGGAAGTGCGAGAAGGAGTGCGATGTCACATCTGCAAGCTGGGCTGGGTAGGAAGATGAGTGGAGAAACAATTCAAGATGGGGGCTAAGCCACAATTCGTCATTTATGCACATAATGCGACCTATGATAAGCTGCATCAAGTGGCGACGCTGGGTTTAACGGCTGCGGCGATGGGGAAAGACGTTATGGTGGTCTTGTTGTTCTGGACCATCAAAAAGTTGGCGGAAGGCCGGATAAATGAATTGGATTTTCCTCCGGAGTATGCCGCCCAAGCCTCCGAAGTGGCCCGGTTGATTCGTGAACGCAAAGTCCCACTCATTTCGGAAATGTTCGAGGAAGCCCGTCACGTCGGCCAATTTAAACTGGTCGCCTGTAGCGCAGGTCTTGAGTATATGGGGGTTGATGCCAAAGCGGTCACTCAAGGGGTTGATGAGGTGATGGGGTTGCCTGCGATTATCGCTGCCTGCTCGGGTGCTGAAACTACCCTGTTTATTTAGTGCCCTCTCCGGTCCTTTCCTGATCAGTGTGTTGCCAGGCTTTGATCGGTCACTCCAGTTTTCTGAAGGGTTGAATTCTTGACAAAACTTGAGATCGGGTGCTAGGTCCTTGGGGTGGTTCCTGTCATGAATAAAACCGAAATTCCAGGCAAGGCGGCCTCCACATGGACAGGTCCGGCTCGGGAGCAGGCCGTCCAGCGGATGTTCACGGCCATTGCCAAATTTTATGACCTGAATAATTCCCTTCTCAGTTTTGGGCTGCACCATTCCTGGAAACGCAAGGCGATTTCCTACATTCCTGACATCCCTGGGACGCGAGCCTTAGATTTAGGTGCGGGAACCTGCGACCTTGCCATTTTAGTGGATCAACATCTCCGCTATACGAGCCAAATTATCGCGGCGGATTTGAATTTAGCCATGTTGCGTGTGGGGCAGGATAAAGTCCGGTCCCAGAAATTGGCCAACCGTATTACCTGTTTGCAAATGAATGCCGAGCATCTCACCTTTCCGTCTGACACGTTTGATACGGTGACTGCCGGATTTTGTATTCGCAACGTTGGTAATCTTCCCCAAGCTCTCTCCGAAATCTGCCGGGTATTGCAACCCGGAGGGCGTTTTGTGTGCTTGGAGTTTTCCCGTCCTGTTTCAGCCGGCCTACGCAAGCTTTACGACTGGTATTCCTTTCATTTGCTCCCATGGATTGGCACCAAGGTGGCCCGGGATGGTACAGGGGTATATGAATATTTACCGGCGTCGATACGGAATTTCCCGGATCAAACCCGGCTAGCTCAATTACTTAAGGAAGCCGGGTTTCAATCAGTCGACTATCACAATCTGACCGGTGGAATTGTCGCCATTCATGTGGCGGTGAAATAGCACGATGAACTCCGTACTCTACGTCTTTCTCCCCTGTAAAAAGGTCTATCCCACCGGGATTACCTACCTGGCTGATTTCATCCACCGGCGACGGCCGGATGTGCGTCAGCAGATTCTGGATCTTTCCTTATTTCCGCCGAATGAACGTCAAGCGCAATTACGGGAAGCGACCAAGGCATTTCAGCCGGAATTGGTGTGTTTTTCATGGCGGGATATCCAAATTTTTTCCCCGCATGAAGGCGATGCCTCCCTCGAACATGCGTTTAATTTTTATTACGCCAGCAATCCGCTGAAGCGGGTGGTGGCCTCCTTCCAAGGCTTACATAATCTGTATCGCTATTACACAGATATCCGAAAAAACCTTTCGTATCCCTGGCTGATTCAAAAAGAGTTTCCTTCAATCGGGATGATGATTGGCGGGGGAGCGTTCACCGCCTTTGCTGACCAGCTTATTGAAAAACTGCCGGAAGGTATCATTGGTATTCTGGGAGAAGGAGAGGACGCCATCCTCAAGGTCCTGAACGGCGAGCCTCTCGGTGAAGAACGGTTCATCATCAAAGAACAGGGAAGGGTTACCAAGGGCACCAAAAATACTCCCGCCCTTCTCGATGCGCTCTCCGTAGATATTCCTTACCTTACGTCTATTTTCCCACAATACCGTGAATATATTGGCGAATGTATCGGCGTGCAGAGCAAACGCGGCTGCCCGTATGATTGCGCCTTTTGTCTCTATCCGTATATTGAAGGCAAACGGGTGCGCTACCGTCCGGCGGAAAATGTGGTGAAGGATATTGCCCAGTATTACCACCAGTGGGGGGCCAGACGATTTTGGTTTACCGACGCCCAGTTCATTACCGGCAAAGATGCGTATCCCCAATGTACGGAAATCCTGGAGCGAATCATCTCTCAGCAATTACACATTGAATGGTCCGGATACGTCCGGACCTCCCTGATTAATCCAACGTTGGCCAAGCTGATGGTGCAATCAGGAGTGGGAGATTTAGAAGTCGCGATCACGGCTGGCTCGCAAAAGGTCCTGAACAGCATGCACATGGGCTTCAAGCTGGAACATTTGTATGACGGATGCCGGTATCTGAAAGAGGCGGGGTTCAATGGGCGGGTGATTCTGAATTATTCTCTGAATTCCCCTGACGAAACAGAAGAGACTCTCCTCCAAAGTATCGAGTCCTACAAAATGGTGGCCTCGATTCTGGGGGAGGACAAGGTGTTTCCCTTGATGTTTTTCTTAGGAATCCAGCCCAATACGGATTTGGAACAACGTCTATTGTCGGAAGGTTATTTATCGAAGGGCTACAACCCGCTCAGTTTGACGCCCTGGAACATCAAAAAGATGCTGTACAATCCGGCCCCGCTTAATAAGATCATCGCCAAGGCTTGTCTGGCGGCCTGGGGTCGGAAGCATGGGTCGCAGGATCCCCGCCCCTGGTCAGGTAGCTTGAGCCAGAGCGCGACACAACAGCAGGGGCATGCTTATGCCGATACCAGTTTGTCTAAAGGTTTTGAAACCAACTCCGGTCGTGACGCCCTTTTGACTTTGGAAGAAATCCTCCGTTCCCGCCGCCCTTCTAATCCTCAGCCGGTTTCGCCTTCCCCTGCTCCCAATCCTTCGCGGTAATTATTAAGATAGCCGTATACGGACCCGTATATACGGTGGTGTGACAGGGAAGGCGGGTGACCGCTGCAGTTATTGTGAGCCAGAAAATGCGGCAAATGCGAGCATGCCATGTTTCAAACGCGAGCGGCTACAGTTAACTGACGGGAGTCTGTTGCCCAATCAGGAAGATTTCGGCAATTCTCTTAGAAGGACTGTAATTCCTACAAGCATTTACCCTTTAATCGTGAACTCCATCGTACCGATGACGTTCACGGCATGTAGCGCCTGGCCTGGTGAGCCATAAAAAATCTTGATCTGATACTTTCCCGGTTTCCATCCTTCAGACGGTGGTGAGACTTGAAAATATCCCGATCGCTGATTCATTTCCAGTTCGATCACGTCTTTTCCAACGGGCGTATTCGACGTCACTTGTCCGTCCTTCATTTCAAACCACGCAATCGCGAATTGGCCAGGGGCGTCTAAGGGTTGTGCCTCGAAGACAATGTAGAACATCTGGGTGTCTAAGGGGAATTCTGAAATACCAGGATTAACGGGTTCAACATACGCATCCCCCGTGGTCATCCATCCTGGCCGTCCAAGGGAATCCCAGGGTGTTTCGTATCCTGTTGCCATGGTAATCCAGGTAAAGACACCTTGTGGGCGCTTCCAGTTGACCTGATCATATGCCATATCTTTGAGCATATCGTTTTTGTTGGGAGACAGGGTCGAGCTGCC
>JACDDF010000374.1 GCA_013817135.1 Nitrospirales bacterium | reverse complement strand
CGTGTTCGGAATGAAAACCCTTTAGGGTTTCCCTAGGTGAAGGGCCTGTGCACCCTTTTTCTCGCTAGAGACGCCTTCTCCATTTCTTGAGAAAAACATTGAGGTTTTAGGAAGCAGGATAAATATCTCCTTAGGAGAACACAGGTCTGAATAGTTCTTTCTGCAAACAACCAAAGGGATACGCCCCTTATCCATTTAGATATCGGAATCAGGATTATCCTCACTCTTAATGAGTGGCTGTTAGAGTGCTAAGAAGATTTCATTTTTAATTTCAATGTGTTACTTCAAAGGATTTTTTGAAAGCGTTGCAGAGAGAGAGTGGCAATACTTTTGCTTATATAGGCGGTTGAGCCGAACAGGGACTAATCGATTCATGACCTTCCTATCAGGTAGCGACTAATGACTCTGGAAACGATAAGCGAGGTCGCAGGCCCGAGGTCTATCCCAGACACCTATGTGGCCATTCCATCGGCGTACCATATGAATAAACCAATTCTGTTAATTGACGACGACCGACCTTACAGGCAGGCCTTGCGCCTGTATTTGGAGAGTCACGGGTTTACCTGTAAGGAAGCTGAGGATGGCCGGGAGGCCCTGGTCCTGTTGGATGGAGGCCTCGACGTGGATCTCATCATATCAGATTATCATATGCCCGTTATCAATGGGCTGGATTTTCTCAAAGCCCTGTCTTACCGTGTGAAGGGACAGGATGTTCGAGTCATACTCGTGAGTGGTAATATGACAAAGGAAATAGAAAAGGAAGCAAAGCAAGCAGGGGCTTTTGCGTTTCTGGAGAAACCGTACGATTTTAAGGAGCTTCTGGCATTGGTGTCCCGAGCCGGTAAACTATAGGCTCCACAAAAGCGTTCTCTGTAAGAGAACGGGTTGGAATTCGTGAAGGTGAAATCCGACAAAATCCTTAAATGGAAATGTGCAATGTTGTGTGTCGGAAGTAAACGGTATTTTGATGGAGGGGAGGTGGATATGTGAAAGCGAAAATTTTACTCTTGGACGATGACCCCGAATTATGTTCAACCTTGCGAGATCGGTTGGTGATGGAAGGCTATGATGTTCGGACTGCCTCCGATGGCCGACTGGGATTAAGGCTTTATCATGAGAGCCCCGTTGATCTGGTCATTACGGATGTGCTCATGCCTGAAATGGACGGTCTAGAAGTGATACGCGTACTTGCTGGGACACCATCTCCTCCATTAATTATTGCCATGTCGGGAGGTGGGGACCGTGATTTGGGATTTTTGGTAGAGGCGGCTGAGTTTGGTGCAACCCGCACCCTCCCCAAACCCTTTCTCCTGGCTGATCTGGTGAGCCTTGTGAAAGAACTGCTGAGTACCCTGCCCCATTCATCCACATGAACCTTTTGTTCAACTCCGATGGGCGACATTTGCAAAGGTCCAAAGAATCTGCAACATGGTGCCCTCCCGTATAATAGTGGGAAAATCTGAACGACGAATGGTCTCTTTTCTGGGGTGAGCAGAGCAATGGGTGTGGTGTTCGGGTGCTGAAATGTGGGTTAAGAGAGAAGTGGGTCCTCATAGACACAGCCCAAGATATTTGCCGTCACAGTTCTGTGAAATTCTATGGTAAGAAAGGCTTTCCCCATGTCTGATAACCGTGTCCCATGGCAATGATGATAAAAGGGAGTATCCCAGAATCTTCATAAACTTTTAATTGCAGAATGCCGAATAGGAGGGTTGACGGCCACAGCAGCTGACGGCAAAGGTTTGTGGAAAGGACTTACTTCAATCATCCCATAATATGAGGACCTTGTAGGGTGGAGCCAGAGACGAGAACCCAGGTAATCGGTAGAATTATGACGACCAGAGTCGTCACCATTGAGATGGATGATTCACTTGAGGTCGTCCGGGATCTTTTCAAGAAAGTCCGAATTCATCATCTACTCGTCGTTGATAATCAAAAGCTAGTGGGAATCATTTCTGACCGGGATATGTTGAAAGCCGTCAGCCCTTTTGTCGGAACGATGTCGGAAACCACTAGGGATCGAGCGACCCTCAATAAACGTGCTCATCAAATTATGTCGCATCATCCGGTGACGGTTCGTTCATCCTGTTCTTTGCAGGAAGCGGCTCAACTGATGTTAGCCCGAGGGGTCTCTTGCCTCCCGGTCACAACTATGAATGGAGAGGTTCTGGGGATAGTCACATGGAAAGATGTGTTGAGAGCAATTCTGGATTCCCATGGACTCCCGGGTGTTTCATAAGTATTTTCATGCCGGTTAGGGTTTCGTGGCATGCCGCTTGACTCTGCTTTGCGGGTTTTTTAGGCTTTTCACCTTCGGTATACTGCCCCTAGAATTTCTCACATCATTATGAATTCTTTTGACAAGGCAGGCGAGCCTGGGGATAGACAGGCACGCCAAGTCAAGAGTCCACATACGGTAGGGGAGGACAGTAATGGCAGATAAAAGCTTCATTCTTGAACTTGGTAAACTTTTGATCGGTGCCGCATGGGCTGACGGGACACTGTCACCCACCGAAGTGAACGGGTTAAAAGAACTCTTGTTTCAATTGCCTGAGATTTCCGGAGCGGAATGGATGGAATTGGAACTGTATATGGTTTCCCCGGTGAGCGAGGAAGAGCGCCAACGTCTCTTAAATCGTGTGCTAGGACGTATGGGATCGGCAGAGGATAAAGCGCTGGCTTTAGCGACACTTGGGAAACTTCTGTCCTCAGAACCATCAGGTGGCGATCAACAAACAGAAGTGGTCCAACAGCTTAGGGCCGATCTTGAGGAGGGCAGTAGCGGGTTTTTAGAACATCTTCGAAGACCATTTCGTCAAATGCTGAATCTGCGGGGGCAGCACTATACCGAAGAGCATGATCGTGAAAGTCGATTGGAAGATTTCATTAAAAACACGATTTATTTCCAGGTCACTATGGAATTACGAGATCGGGGCATCACCTTTGACCTCCCTGATGCCGAGATTCGCAAGCTGTCTCTGGCGGCGGGATTGATGGCACGAGTGGCCGGCGTGGATCATGTGGTGGATTCAGAAGAAACCACGGTCATGAGTGCTGTACTCAAACGTCATTGGGCATTAACGGAAGAACAGGCACAACTGGTGGCTGAAATTAGTCATCACCGGATCTTTCGAGGGTTGGATAGCGTACGATTGGTGAAACGTTTTAAGGAATTAACGACGAGGACTGAACGGAAAGAGTTTCTCCATTGTTTATTTGAAGTGGCCAATGCGGCCGATCAGACCTTGTTTGAGGAAATTGAGGAGATTAGAATTATTGCCAAAGGCATGGACCTCAGCCACCAGGATTTTCTTGTTGCCAAGCTGGCTATTCCTCGAGAAGATCGCAAGGGCCTATAGGGATTGGAATGTTTAAACCTTTGGCGGACGAATAGACCAATCCATATAACGGTGTCCCTGAGGCATTCATTCGTTAAGCTGTCATTCCCAACAGTATTTATTGGGAATCCATCTTGGGTTTTCACAATCATAATGTCCAAGCAATTATTGGTGATGCCGGGTTTCGCCCCGGCAGCCGAGCCACTTTTGTTTCGGCAAAAGGACCCAAAACCATGTTGGCCGTGGCGTGGCCCTTCGGGTTCCCTGCGCGGTTCGCCAACACCGGCGGCGCACAAACTCGCGGAGCTTGGCCTGAGTCTTCTCGAAGGGCTCAAACAATGCGCGCCTTTCCTCCGGTGTCGGCTGCACTGCTCAGCCTCGGCACAAGGCCAGGGTAGCGTGGAGCAGCAAGAAATTCCTAAATTAGAAAAGAAATGTTCTATTTGGCTGAGGCTTGTTCTCAAGGGCGCAAGGATCGTTTGATTTGTCTTGGAGATCGCATCCTTTGCGTGGAGGCAAAAGG
>JACDDF010000373.1 GCA_013817135.1 Nitrospirales bacterium | reverse complement strand
TCATTTGGCAATCTGCTTCTGTTTATTAGCATGTGGACGTTTTGGAAAAATTATGAGGGGGAACGCAACGACGTTCCGAGCGGATGCGCAAAAGAATTTTCCGGGCGCTGTGCGCTAAAAGCCCTTACGTTCGGATGGGGGGTTGGCCTGTTAACCGGGTTTTTTGGTGTGGGAGGGGGTTTTCTCATTGTTCCCGCCTTGATGTTTCTCATGGGGTTTCCCATTCGCTTAGCTATTGGCACCTCGCTTCTCATCATCGCCCTGATTTCCATCGGGGGGGTGATCGGCCATTTCAAGGGGGCCCACCTGGATTTAGTGTTAACGGGATTGGTGTTACTCGGCAGTCTTCTCGGGTTGATGTGTGCCTCACAAGTGACGCGATCCATTCCAACGCATCATTTACGACGGGGAGTAGCTATCCTCATAGGGGTGATCGGCATGTTGTTAATCATGGCCAATGCCCGACCCCTCCTCTTTTAAAATTGGGCTGGAGTGTCTTTAAGAAGAAGCTGCATCCTCCGAAACCGGTTTAAATAGCAACATCACATCCCCCAGTTCCAGGGTGTGGCTCTTGTCAAACTCCCAGTGTGAAAGTATCGTACCTTGCCGATACACCCGAAGCAGCAAATCCGGCTGCAAATCCATTGCGGACTTTCCGACCTCCTGCTCGTCCACTGTTCGCTCCTCGATTTTGACCTTTCCGCCTGCCGTTAAGAAATCCTCTAAGTAATCCACCAAAAAATGTTGATCCACCGCAGCCGCTAACATATATCCTCCATATGTTGCCGGGGAAATAATGGTTTGTGCCCCGCCCTGACGAAAGAGTTTGACGTTTTCTTCTTCCTTCGCACTCACAATCACCCGGCAACGTGAATTCAAATTTCGAACGGTTAACAAGATAAGGGCATTGGTATCGTCCCGTCCGGCGGCAATAATGACGGCTTTGGCTTCATTGAGGAACGCACCATGTTTCAAAAATCCTTCCTGCGTCGCATCGCCCTTGAGCGCCACGACTCCCAGTTCTCCAGCGATGCTCACCCGTTCTTCCCCAGGATCAATGACCAAAATATGATCGGGGTTTGTCCCCTTGGCGAGCAGCTCTTTGACGGTTGAGTAGCCAGTATGACCGAACCCGCAGATGACGACATGTTGATCAAGAGACCTTTGGAGTTTTGCCATGCGAAGTACCTCGGTAAATTGTCTGAAGGCCAATTGATAGGCGGTCCCTAAAAAAATGAACCAAATAAAGAGGCGGATCGGCGTGACGACTAACGCATCAATCAGGCGCGCCCTTGTGGTGACCGGAACAATGTCCCCATAGCCGACTGTGGTCACGGTGACCATCGTGAAATAGATCACATCTGAAAATGATATCTCTCCATCCAGGTGATCCTTGAGTCCGTCCCGATCCAACCAGAGTATCCCGGTCAAGAAACAAAACAGCATTATCAGCAAGACGAACCGGCTCAGGAGAGTACGAAACGGATCAAGATCGGTGGGCATGTATACCACCCGCCGTAAAAAAAGCTGGGAGGCCTTTCTGTCAGGTTTGGCACGGAATGAGAATGCCACTTGTCCCTCTCCTCCCTTCTTGGAAACCTGTTAACCTGGTCCCGTTAAGGGCCACATGAACGTTAATAGGGGAAGTGAGACCAGCAGGATTAATAATTCTAAAGGCAACCCCATACGCCAGTAGTCCCCAAATCGATACCCCCCTGGCCCCATGACCAACAAATTATTTTGATGGCCGATTGGAGTCAAAAAGGCACAAGAGGCCCCAATCGCCACTGCCATGAGAAAGGGATCGGTATTGACACCAAGATTCTGCGCCACCGCCACGCTCAAGGGTGCCATCACCAACGCCGTCGCGGCATTATTCATGACATCTGACAACGTCATCGTTAACACCATGATGATGCCTAAGAGCATAATTGGAGGAAACCCCTCCATCATATTGACCAAGAATTGAGCTAACACGGTCGTTGCTCCACTCCGTTCCAACGCTTGCCCAACAGGAATCATGGCTCCTAACAATACCAGGACCGGCCAATCCACAGCTTGATACACATCCCTCGGAGAAACAATATTGAGAAGCACCATCCCCAAGGCGGCACAGATCAAGGCAATCGGGAGTGACGCCAACCCGGACATGGCGCTGCCCAATGCAAGGGCGAATAGCCCGCCTGCCAGCCACGCCTGCCCAGGCTTTCCCAACTGAAGTCCCCGTTCTGCCAAAGGGAGACATCCGAGCTGGCCAATCACTTCCAAAACCCGTTCCTTTTCTCCCTGCAGCAGAAGCACATCCCCGGCTTTGAACCGAAATTCTCTCAGCCTCCCACGGTAAGGTGTGCCTTGACGAGATGCTCCTAACAAGTTAATCCCGAACCGGCTTCGCAGCTTCAAAGAACCCGCCAGCCGCCCAACCAACCAGGAACGATCGGGAGGCACAACGGCCTCCAACAACATATCTTCATCCTTCCTTGCGGACGGCGTTAGCTTAGAATCCTGAATTTCTTCCTTTGGCTGGGTCCCCGTTAACTTCAGCCCCAACGTAGACACAAATTTATTAATGCCTTGTGGTCCCGCCTCGAGGACGAGGACATCGCCGACTTGAATGTGTTCCCTCCAAGCCGCCCCCCGAATAGATTGGTCACCTCGCACCAACCCAATAATTAAGGCGTCGGAATCCTCGGTGGCCATTTCCAGTTCTGACAAAGACTTTCCTATTGCCTTAGAATTTTCCGGCACTTCAACTTCTGTTAAATATTCCTGTATAGAAAACAGATCCTGTGGCGCATTTTGAGATCGTCGAGCAATGGGAATGAGGCGCCAACCCACTAGTGCCACAAAGAGAATTCCCACAAGGGCCACGATCCCCCCTACCGGCGTAAAATCGAACATTCCGAACGGCTCGCCCGCAACTTCTGCCCGGTAATGGGCCACGATGATATTGGGAGACCCTCCAATAAGCGTAACCATTCCACCCAAAATCGTTCCAAAAGCCAAGGGCATCAATACCACGGCCGGGGAACGCTTGGCCTCAACCGACGATTGAATAGCCACTGGCATCAGTAATGCCAAGGCACCTACATTATTCATGACGGTTGAAATCAATCCACCCAGAGAAGATAATACGGCCACATGGATAGACGGGGAGGAAGACGTGGCAACCTTGACATAGCGCGTGAGAATTTCCACGGCCCCCGCGTTACTCAACCCACGACTGATAATCAGCACGGCAGCCACGGTGACGACCGCAGGATGACCAAATCCTAAAAATGCGTCTTCGGATGGAACGAATCCCAAAACTGTGCAGAGGAGCAAGGCACTGAGGGCGACCAAATCATAGCGCCATCGTTCCCAGATGAAGAGCACCAACAGGATTCCCATTAAGCCCAGAAAAAAGAGATGGTCACTGTTCACGAACGAGAAGAATCCTTTTATTTAGGGCATCGATGATGTAGTCGTGAACCGGAAGGAAATTGCCAAAACACTCCCAAGAGTCAGATCTTAAGAAAACTATACACCCTTGCCTTGCCTGCTCAGATCATTCAGAGACTAATTGAACCCTATTAGTGTATCAAGGTTGGGAAAGGAATGTTCCACCATTCCGATCCAGCAGGATCAAAATGGTATTTACGGACTGGGTTGGAATCTTCATGCAAGATACCGGGCATGCAGGGCTGGATGCCGTCGTGGAGATTTCTCACAATCCCCATGAGACATGTTCAGTCAAAAATTCAAGTAAGAATTGTCAGGCAAACTCAAGCAGTCACGCCAGAATAGTCGCAGATGAAAGTGTGGCAAAAGGTCGATGAAAGTACCATGCCAAAGCCGTGTGGCCAGGAAGATTTTATTCTATA
>JACDDF010000372.1 GCA_013817135.1 Nitrospirales bacterium | reverse complement strand
ACAAAATCATCTATTATATTGCCCCTCAGGTGTGGGCATGGGGAAGCCGTCGATTGAAAGTTATTCGAAGAGTGATCAGCCATGTGTTAGCGATTCTTCCATTCGAAGAGGCATATTTTCAAAAAGCCGGCATTCCCTGCACGTATGTTGGGCATCCGTTATTAGATGAACTCAAGCCTGCTTACGATATTGTTCATGAGCGTCAACAATTAGGGTTAGAGAGAGAAGATTTGGTGATCGGTCTGCTGCCTGGGAGTCGTGTCCGGGAAGTCCGGGAGGTT
Source organism: Nitrospirales bacterium (assembly GCA_013817135.1). Taxonomy (GTDB): domain Bacteria; phylum Nitrospirota; class Nitrospiria; order Nitrospirales; family UBA8639; genus Nitrospira_E. The sequence goes on along the minus strand of JACDDF010000372.1, from coordinate 3,584 downwards.
TTGCCGGCTTTCCTGCGTTCGGTTGAACTGATTCGGATTCAATACCCTCGCCTTCAGGTCCTTCTTGCCCAAGCGCATTCACTGTCCGATTCTGTGGTGAATGAACTCCTTGGACATTTCGGGCAACAGGTCAAGGTGGTCAAAGGTCGGGCTAATGAGGTGATGGCGGCCTCAAATCTTCTGTTGGTGGCCTCCGGGACGGCGACGTTGCAATCGGCACTGATTGGAACGCCGATGGTCGTGGTCTACCGGGCATCACCCTTGACCTATCATATTGCCAGAGGTCTGGTTAAAATTCCCTATATTAGTTTAGTGAATATTTTGGCCGGTCAAGAAATTGTTCCAGAGCTGATTCAGGATCGTATGACTCCCGACCGTATTGCCCACGAAGCCTTAGGAATTTTACAAGACGCTCGCCGTCAAAAAGAAATGACCCAGGCTTTCCAGACCATTCGGGCTTCCTTGGGGGAGGCGGGTGCGTCGAAACGGGCTGCGGCATTTATTCTTGCTGAGGCGATTGTATGAAGACCTTATGGCGAATCGTGTCGTATCTGAGGGAGTACCGCCTGCGGTTGTTTGGCGCGTTTATTTGTTCATCCGGAGTGGCAGGATTATCAGCGGTCTATGCCTGGCTAGTTCAACCTGTTCTGGATGGAATCTTTATTGAGCGTAATCGAGAGATGTTGCTCATTCTTCCGTTGGCTGTCCTGGGTGTCGCGATTTTGAAAGCGTCCTTTGCGTATGGACAAGGGTATCTCATGAGTTATGTGGGGCACTGGCTTGTGTCCGATATTCGCCAACAATTGTTTATTCATATCGTCCGTCTGCCTATTCGTTTTCACGATGCGAATTCGTCAGGACGGTTGATGGCCAGGGTGATTAGCGATGTCAACGAAATGGCGAATGCCATTCCCAGCGTGTTGAAGGATATCTTTCAACAGGGGCTGACGTTTGTGGCGATGCTATCCGTGGTCTTTTATCAAAATTGGAAATTAGCCACAATTGTGTTGGTGGTCTTACCCTTTTCCTCATTGGTGTTGGTCCGGGTCGGCCGGCGGATTCGTAAACTTTCAAAACGTGGCCAAGAGTCGATTGGAAAAATGGCTTCCGTATTAAAAGAAGCGTTTTCCGGTATCAAGATCGTGAAGGCCTATGGTCAGGAAGAGAAGGAGGCTCAACGATTTTCTCTGACGAATCAAGCGTTTCGGACAGCGAAAGTGAAGTCGTCTCAAACCTCAGCGATGACGTCTCCTCTTCTTGAAGTCATAGGAGTCTGCGGTGTGGCCTTTATTATCTGGTATGGGGGAGGCTTGGTGATTGCCGGAGAGATGAAGCCGGGAGAGTTCTTTTCATTCCTGGCTGCCATGTTCATGGCGTATGCCCCGCTCCGGAAAATGTCCGGAGCCAATGAGTCGGTTCAACGAGCGCTTGCGGGCGCTCAGCGAGTGTTTCATGTTCTCGACTTGGAAAGCGAGGTAGCGAAAGACGAAGGGAAAAAAGCTCTTCCACCCATGGCGAAAGACCTGGAATTTTCCGGTGTCAATTTTAAGTATGAGGGCTCTGAAGAGCCTGCCTTGCACGAGATCAATCTCACGATCAAGGTGGGGGAGGTGGTGGCCTTCGTCGGGGCTAGTGGAAGTGGAAAAACCACCCTCGTGAGTTTGGTGCCACGGTTTTATCGTCCGACGGAAGGAGCCGTGAAAATCGATGGTGAAGATATTCGCCTGGTTGATCGATCTTCCCTGAGACGGCAAATTGGCATCGTGTCACAAGAAACCGTGTTATTTGATGATACGATCAGAAATAATATTGCCTATGGCCGTTTGGATGCGACTGAGGAGGCTGTCATTGAGGCTGCCAATGCGGCATTTGCCTGGGAGTTTATTGAGCGGCTCCCTCAGGGACTGGACACGGTGGTTGGTGAGAATGGATTACGATTATCGGGTGGACAACGTCAACGACTCGCTATTGCCAGGGCTATTTTGCGGGATCCCCCGATTCTGATTCTGGACGAGGCGACGTCCGCTCTGGATTCGGAATCTGAAAAGCTGGTCCAGAAAGCTCTGGTCAATCTGGTGAAAGCCAGAACGACCTTGATCATTGCCCATCGATTGTCCACAGTTCAACATGCCGATCGTATTGTGGTCATGAATCGTGGGAGAATTGAAGAGATCGGCACCCATGCCACCTTGCTCCAGCAAGGAGGCCTTTATACTCGATTGTATCAAACCCAATTTTTATTCACTCAACCCGAACCGTTACCGACGACCTCCTAAATCGAATGGCGCCGTTCCTATGTTGAATTGGGTGAAACTGTCTGTCGCGCCCCCATTGGCAGCGCGAATCATTCGCCTCTTGGGACAGACGATGCGAATATCCACCGTAGGCGGGGAAGCTGTTGACGAGTTGTATCGCCAAGGCCGACATATCATTATTGCCTTTTGGCATGGCCGACAGTTGATGATGCCGTTGTCCTACCGTGGGCAGCAGGCCTCAATCTTGATTAGCCAACATCGGGATGGAGAAATCATCGCGCGAATCATGGGTTATTTTGGATTTCAGTCCATTCGCGGCTCGAGCACACGCGGGGGACTTCGGGCCACCAGGCAATTGTTGAGGGCCGGGCGGAATGGCGGGGATTTGGTTGTGACACCCGATGGCCCGAAGGGACCAGCCTGTACGGTACAATCGGGAGTGATTTATCTGGCGAAGGCGACGGGGTTGCCAATTATCCCTTTGACGTTTGCCTGCTCAAAAAAAAAGTCTTTTCGAGTTGGGATCGCTTCCAGATTCCCTATCCCGGTGGGGTAGGGTTGTTTGTGTGGGGACCACCCATCTGGGTGAGCGAGGATCTCTCCAACGAGCAGCTCTCCGGTCCAGGGTTGGAACTGGAAGGGTCGTTAAACAGACTCACGGCTCAGGCCGAATTGGCTGTTCAGGATTCCGACCCGGTTGAATCGTTTCTCCGCCGGATGTCTTCCCCCGACATAATCGAGAAGAAACAGACATTCGACGCGTGACCAACTCATGTATTATCTGATGTATAACGTGCTGCTGGTACTGGCCTTTCCCATTATCATCGGACTCCTGCTGACAAAAAAACGCAGTCAACGCGGTCTTTGGTGCCGGCTTGGCGCGGTTCCTGTCGAATTGCGGAATCTTCAGAAACCCGTTATTTGGATCCATGCGGTCTCCTTGGGAGAAGTGGCGACCATTGTTCCACTGCTTCAGGCGATGAAACAGCGGTATCCTCAATGGCCGTTGGTCGTGTCGACTGTGACGGAGACCGGTCGGGAAGTTGTGATCAAGCGTTTGGAAGGGGTGGCTGTTCATTGTTATGCTCCCGTCGATTTCTGGTGGGCGGTTGACCGGTATATCCGCATCCTTCAGCCCCAGCTCTTTATTTTGGTCGAATCAGAATTCTGGCCGAATCTGTTGAACCGTCTTCAACGGCATCGGGTGCCGATTTGTCTCGTCAACGGGAGAATCTCTTCACGATCCTTTGCCAGGTATCGCTGGATTAGCGGCATGATGAACCAAGTGTTGAACTGTCTCGATCTTGCTCTGATGCAATCGGTACACGA
>JACDDF010000371.1 GCA_013817135.1 Nitrospirales bacterium | reverse complement strand
TAGCAGCATAATCATTTAAGAATAGATGAAAGTTAACCGTTCTGTAACAAGCCCTTGACCCGCCCGCAATAAGTTCGGACTAGTCTAGGTCTCTCATATGAGAAAATTTTTGCCCATGCAACGGGAATCAATATCATGCTGTTTTCTTCAGCATTGTCAGGACTTTTTGTTTAACACAAAGGAGGATGTTCATGAGGAAAGGGATTATCGTACTTGGCATACTGGGACTCGTAGGTCTGCAGATGGGATGCACGACATTACCAGGCTCTGATTTATTGTCGTCCAAATCGAATTGGACAAAGACGGTGACTACCAACCAGCAGTTCGACGAATTAGCTGAGAATTCGTCAAATTTCCTGAGCCAGGAAAAGAAGCTCGCAGGTGCAGTGGTGAGTATTGATCAAACAGACGAAGGATATATCATATTAGCTGAATGGCTGCCCTATCCCAAAACGGAGCTTGAGGAAGGACCCAAAATCGGTCAATCCGATATGAGTAGACATTTTCTTATTCGTTTTATCGGAAAACGGGAAAAGGAATTTTATACCACTCGGGGGAATATATTTCTTTTAGAAGGAACGGTTGAAGGAACAAAAAAAGCATTGGTGAATGTTTTTGGTCCTCGAAAAGATCTGCTCTATGTCAAGGCGAAATGTATCCGTATCTGGGAAACCGGACAAGACAGGGACCCCTCAAGCCAATTGGACAACCAGTATCCTCCACGGAGAAATAGAACACTCTGTTCGGATTGAAATGAGAGACCTCGTGGGGTGTGAATTGTACTATTGCTCCATGCCATGAAGAGGCCGCAATGGGTGTCCGCCGCCTTTACAGCCGGTTGGAATTCCCTTGGAATCTTCGTATCCGGGGCCCTGCATGCAGGGTCCCAATCATGCCGAGCCGGCGTAACCGGCTCTTCCAATCCCCGGATGAAGATTGGTTGGCAAAGAAGCAGGAAATAAATTCGAACAAGCCTGAAAGCCTTGAGCTTCGTGATTAAAGCCAGACGGTTCACTCGACAAACTCACGTCTCCATCCGTGACTTTCAAGGCATTTCTCCCTCATCATCTCTCCTGCGCCACTTTCGTAGCGTTTTTGTCTGCTGGTGACTGTGACTTCACCGTCCGTGCCTAATGTCCTAATATTATCCCGACCGAAATGAACATTCTCCCGGTTACAAAGCGTAATTGCCGATTGCAAGTCTGACTCTGTTGCGCCAGGCTTGACCCACTGCTGTGGAGGACCACAGGCTGACAGCAGTAAAAAACATAACCCCACACATGACGGTGCATTCATTTTCTTTCCCCACACGAATGATTGACGATTGTTAACCGGGATGTCTTATTTGCCAGCAGCATTTTTTATTTTTCTCCAGGGTGATTCTGGACACGGTATGTCGCGAAGTTGTTCAACATCATGAAAGAGTCACATCAATTTCAAAACCAGGACATCATGTGACGGTCTCCCTCAAATAAATTGAAGCTGTGATCGAATCCGAAAACCCGCCAATCGTTCTTTGCCTGTGCGTCTCCGACTTTTTCTGGATTAAGCCCGCATGAGTTTTGCTTCTAGATTATCTTATGATGGGAGAGATTCGTACCCGGTATGAATGGGTGCGGTCCGGGTTGAGGGTCTTTTTGCAACAATCTTTCGGCGTGCGACTGGCACCAAGAGATCATCCCCCCATAAACCAAAGTAACAACAGCAAAAACGCGCCGGGAAAAGTCCCGCGAGCCAGGAGGTCGATTCTTCGCGCGTGGCGTTCTTGGCTGTGGGCGGCAAGATAGCCTGTCACGATCACCGTGATCAACGCCAGTAACACGAGGAGGGTACTTCCGACGGTGAAATAGTCCAGGCGCGTCATGTAGGGAAGCCGGGGGAGCAGGCTGGCCAGAACAAAGCGATGAGCAATGAGGGTCAAGATAGAACTCGTCGCCACCGCGATCCGGACGCCCATATGCTCCCGTCCAACCCAGAAAGCCGACCAGGACATAATGACGACGACCGCCAGTGGTAACAACACCTCCCAGAGGTAATACCCGACATAGCGTTTTGCCTGAAATTGAAAGGCAAATGCTGGGGTGTGGATCTCTTTAATGGGGCTATAGGGAGCAACGACCGTCTCGAACCACAAAATTTTCCAATCCGCCAATGACATGGTTTTTTCAGTGACCTTCTCGACCACTTTTTCCGTGGCTTGTGTCGTTGCCTTTTCGATCACGCTATCGTCACCGATTTGAGCGAACACCACGGTGACCTCATTCACCCACGTCAACATGGTGAGCATAAAGCCCCGCAGGCCTGTTCGAAAAACGACCGAAGGAGCCATCAATCCAGACATTCATCCTCTCCTTTAACCCTGATCATCACTTCCCCTTGCCGTGCGATCGACTATATTAGAGCCAATGACAATTTCGTTTCTTTAAGCTTACACAAAACAGGCCATCGTTCCCACTTGAAAGGAAGTTCCAAAGGAGAGGGAGGAGGCAAGAGGACGGCAAAAACGAGGATATGGGTTAGGCAGGTTTATCAGGAAACAGGATTTGAAACTGGAGTTGTAATGTCCAGTCAGGTGCCCCATCCTGTTTTTCCAAAAAATAAAATCCCTGGAGTTTGATGTTGATTGGACGTTTTCCTCCACGGAACACCACTTTCCCCAATCCGCCTCCAATGGGTACTGTCCATCGGTTCCGCTTCTTCTCCGCTTCCCAGTTCGCGGTGATCGCCGGGGTAGAGGTTAAATACCAGCCATTGGGGAAATTGAAATTGACAAATGGCTCAATCAAAAACAGGTTGATCTTGCGGCGTTGTTTTTCCCCTGCAAACGACCAAAAATTTCCGACGACGGCACCCACCACCCAGGGATCCGGTAGGCTGACGAATGCCAGAGTCGGACCCACACTCCATTTTCCCGAACCCAGGCGATCATCAGTAGCCGTCTTCAAAATAAACGTTGGTCCAAAACCACCAATCAGTTTGAACCGTCGCTTGGATTCGTCACGGGCCAGAAACCCCGTATACGTAATATCTCCCAAGCCGGTAAGACTTCCCGTTTTATCCAATATGGCATTGGCCGGCAAGTAGGGGAGGGGAATCGTCAGCCGGTTAAGAAGGGCCCAGTCGCCAAATCTTTTTGTGGTGGAGACCTGAAGATTTAAGGTATTAAAGAGATGGTTGTTGGCCCCTGCCCCGAAATAGGTAGCATTGGTAAATCCCGCACGCACGAGATCGGACACGGGGTTCTCCACTTCTTCGGCCAGTTTTTTAATATCTTCTGCATGGCCTGGTTGACTCCCGAGGAATCCCAGGAGCACCTCCGCAATGATCCAGCTTTTGAATATTTTTTGAAAGGCCAACAACATTCTTTTTGCCCAACTAAGCCTCGGTTGAGGTTTAGTGGAAATTAACATCAGAGGCGACTATTAGGAGAAGAGGCAACTATTTTTATTGTAGTTAGCAGGACTGGGGAAAAAACATCTCTCATCAAAGGGCTCACCACGAACGGAGGAGCCTCTATTTTTCAGAGTGTGCTCAGCTTGCGTGTAAAATAGAAGACCGGAAAAAATGATGGGAATAAGGAGGAGAAGGAAATTTCGGTTACTACCGGAATTATGGATGGGAGGTTTCTTTCTCGCATGCAACATGTTCGCCATTCATCTGGCACTGTCTGAAATATATCGTCTAAGGTGGAACAATGAGGCACGGCTTTGGCAGGTTATCTCGTTTGATCCGCCTCAATAAAGTAGTGGATTCATTGCATTAAAAATAGTCCCACTGGCACTTCGGAAATTGCACATGTTAGGTTCCCAGTATATGACCATGATGATACCAAAGCTTCAAAAGACCAGGTGCCTTTCTTGTATTGTGC
>JACDDF010000370.1 GCA_013817135.1 Nitrospirales bacterium | reverse complement strand
TTTGCTCTCAACACCGTGCCCTTTTTGGTTTTTGACATATTCGATTTCATCCACCCATTGTTCCCATGCTTTGAGAATACCTTTGAAGAGGCGGATGACCTGTCGGTTAAAGATGATGGTTTCTTGTTGCATGGGCATCTTCCTTCCCTAACATTTCTGCGCAATGGATCATCAAATCGTTCCTATACCTCAACGACTTGACGAATCCTGTCTTCAATTATCTGAGATTTGAGAGGAGGGAACATCCCTGGTCCGCACCTTCTACCTACCTTCGAAACCCACTCCTTTCGTCATGAATTCTTTGGCGACGGCAAGGAACAAAACCCAGAGAGGCGAGGTTCGTTAGGAAGAAACAATTGCGTGTTCAGGAAAACGAGCCGAGGCTACTCTGTCTGTATACATGTCGCGAATCCAACATTCCTTTCTCATGGATTGGGAGATTGGTCCCATTGATATGATCGATGCTCATGGTTTTTGTGATTTTGATCACGTTATTTGTGATTCAGGCAACTTCAATACCATCTATATGTTGGGTGCTCTTTCCGTTTTTTTTGAAAATAACCACTTGGATGGAAACAGATATTTCCGTTTTTAAAACGTTTTGACTTTTGTTAGCCATTTCAAGCATTCCGGTTGGGTATCCATTTGGATACATAATTTATCCATTTGGATACATTTATTGGTTGGAGACTTTTTGTTTTGGAATTCCCCACAGTAAATCATTTAGGTATGTCTCTTGAATATTATTCAGAATGCTCAATTTTTCCTCTCAAATTATTCAGGACAAGCCTGATGGATTGAGAGTCTTTATCTGAGAGAAACCACGAAAAACCCATATATTCAAGACAGTTATGGGGATTATCGAGGTGCTGTAGGTTTAAAGGAAGCAGGACCAACCAACGTCAATTCTGTAGTCTGAAAGGCGGATTACGCTTGGTAAATGATCGTGAGGAACAGAAGAGATAAAACGAAAAAGGTCATTGCTATAACGTCAGTTCCTGGCCTTCTTCCAAAATGGTGACATGAGGGATATCCAGATGGCTTATTTCATCAATGATTTGGTCTCGTACGGTGGGCTTCATATGGTAGACATACAAGGGCAGATCAGGTTTCCCAATTTTTCGATATTCCTGGGCTAAAAGAGTTGGCGTGAGATGTTTACTCCGATAGGCCATATCTCTCATTGAATCGGGAAAGGATACCTCAATGAAGACCCCTTTTAAATTTGGTATTCGGGCCGCCTCTTGCCAAAGGTTTTCCGTCACATAGGTATCTCCACTATAAATCCAGGCCACTTCGTCATCCTGAATAATAAAACCGGCCGTTTCGACGGTATGGTTAACGGGGATGGGGGTGATTCTCACCCTTTTAGACAAGCGCAATTCCCGTTTGGGCTCCAATTCCTCGCCACGTAAAATGGAATATGGGGATCCCGGAAGATTAAAGAAATTCGGAAAGACCAAATCGTTAAAGACATGCTTCTGAAGTCCAACTAAAACTGAGGGTAAACTTGCTACCACGATTTGATGATCCATCAGTCCGGACATATTATCGACAAGTGGAGGAATGCCCTTCACGTGATCGAGATGCAAGTGGGAAAGGAGGATATATTTGATCCGCTTTTGCTCATCTAAAGTGAGTCCCGATGCTAATGTTCCAGCGTCTACCATCAGTTCTTCATTAACCAAGAACCCGACGCTCCGACAAATATGCTGACTGGTTGGCCCATTCAGGAGCAGGTCAGACCCATGGGCCCCCAATACCCGAATATTCACAATAAACCCCTCGAATGAAAGCAACGATTCATACGATTGCCTACACAGTTTGCAAAATTCAAAAAATGTAGATAAGAGAGACCAATTTCAAGTCGTGGAATCCTCTGGGGGTCACCTGCTCTCCGAGAGAAAGAAAATCGGATTATTTTGTCTATTTTCTTTAATTTATCCCATTCCATGTCTCATGTCTGTGATGTTCGTCACATTCTTTGTGGGATTCTCCTCACATTTTGCCAACTCCATATTCTCTTAAAATAGTCACTATCACCAAACAAGATCTGTGGGTTTTATTCCCATAATCTATTGATATAGATCGTGTTCCGGGTAACCGTAAGACTTCCGTTTTCTTTGAGAGCCTTAAGGGTTCGGCTCAAGGTTTCCCTGGAGCATCCTACCATTTTGGCTAATTCCTGGAAGGATGGGCGATTGGAAATCAATAATTGTCCATGAGTCTCCACCCCATCCTGGAACTCTGCTAAATTAAGCAGACATCGACCCACACGCCCATAAATATCAAACATCACGAGACTGCGAACTTGTTCGCTAACTTTCCGCAATCGTTGGGAAAGGTTTTTGAGAACTTTCACAGCAATGTCTGGATGGTTTTTTAAAAGTTCCGTCAATTCCTTTTGCCCCAATAAAAAGAACTCACTCGGTTCCACCGTTATCACTGAGGCGGATCGTGGAGCGGATTCCAGGATAGCCATTTCACCGAACAAATTCCCTGGACCTAAGTGCGAGAGGATAAATTCCTGACCGTTTTTCCCGGTTAAAGCACTTTAACTTTGCCTGACAAAATAATGAACAACACTTCGCCTGAATCGCCTTCTTGGAATATTACATTTTTGTTAGGCAATTTTTGACGACACCCCGAAGTGGCCAACAGACTGAGTTCCTGATCCGTTAGTTCGGAAAAGAGTGGGACATTTTTAATGGCTTGGTTGTCCATCACCATGTTAAGAAGTTTCCTAACGGGTCATTCTTCCCTTGGATTGATCAGGGCTGGGCTGTTGTTCGAGAAAAAAGCACAATAAATCTGACATCAGAATATTTTGGGATTTCAACTAACCCTATAAGTCAAAAACTATTCTACAACACCATAATTAAAGAATTCCCAACTTCTGCTGGACCAGGACTTGGCTAATGGTTGTTGATTGAGTATTAAGGGGCTGAGGGAATTACTTGACCATCTGCATTTTATAGGATCTGGTCCCTGACAAAAAAAAGCCCTTTGCAAGCTGGCTTGCAAAGGGCTTTAGTCAATGTGGCTCCTCGGGCAGGACTCGAACCTGCGACCATTCGGTTAACAGCCGAACGCTCTACCAACTGAGCTACCGAGGAACGATTATTTGTTAAATGCGATTTTTCTAGTCCAAAAGATGATCATAGCGGGACTGCCTGATTTCTTCAAGAACCGATGAAGCATTTTAAGTATTTTTTATGACTTAGAACTGAAAATCCGCAGAATCCTCTTCACCCTCATCCGCCTCTGACGCACCACCATCAGATAACTTCACGTAGTGGCGTGCCCAGGATAAATAGATATTGGCACTATCCTTCATCGCATCAGTGCCCATTATTAGCTTGCCAACAATTTCCTGGTCTCCCCCACTGATTTCAATCTCTCGTGCTTTGGTTTCTAACGCTTGATGAAAATTTTCCATATGTTCGGTCAACGTCTGCACATGTTGTTTCAAATCGATACTCATTTTATCTACCCCTAAATCCTGTTCATCCATTAATGAAGGATGGTTCGTCAAACAAATAAAAAAGCCCTACGACCAATCACAAGACGGCGATCGTAGGGCTTTTCGTCTTTTAGAGTTACCCCTGGTAGGCTTGACCCAACTCCGCGGCTTCTCCAGCCTTTTCCATTAAGGTCCCATCTGAATTCACGGCAACCATTTCAATGGCCTCATGTTTAGCGGCGTCACACACGACTTTACACAGCTCACAACCCTTGCACCGTTCAATATGCACTTCGGCTATCATTTTGTCTGAATTGAGATCCAAACAATTAGCTTCCGGGCAATACATGATGCAAAGCCGACAGCCTTTTTTCGCCACACACTTTTCTTCCGTTACTAGGGCAACATTATACATC
>JACDDF010000369.1 GCA_013817135.1 Nitrospirales bacterium | reverse complement strand
GGTTGGCGATGCCGTTTAGCTTAAGCTCGTTTTCACAATAAAACCTACCCCCCTCTTCCCTGGATTCTGATGGTATGACAGTGACCACCTGAATGCACAAGAAAAAGAGGAATATAAGATCGTTCACCCCTCTCCTACCGGCCGTTGTCAAAACGAGCTGGAAACTGTGGGAGGGTGCAGGCACTGTCAGAGACGTGAGTTAAGGAAACCCTCTTTAATGTTTCGCAGTATCCTCCGGCATATTTTCGGTACTTTCCATTGCCTCGTTAGCGGCTTCTCCCGTTTTCTCGGCAGCGTTGTCCATGGCTTCTCCTGTGGTTTTCATGGCGCTGTTGACGGATTCGGTTGTGTTTTCGGCCGCATGATCAAGAGTCTTTCCAGCCTTTTCGGCAGGGCCCTCTGTTTCCCCGCACCCTGATAAAGAAGCCATCAGTCCAAATGTACAAACGAGACTCAGCCCTAAAAAGGGTAACCGATTCATAGCAGAAACCTCCTGTTAAAATGGGGAAACACGTGCTGTCCATCCTTTTGGTCTCTCGTTCCAGAGGGGTCTTAGGGTCAGAAGAAGGGTGTTGAATGGGATACGAGGACCGTTCATGCGTGAATGAACTTAATCTATTGTACTATAATTTGAAGAAAGATCAATGAGCAGTAGGTATTTTGTTTTACGTGAATGTCTTGCATGACCGAGGACCTGATTGAAACAGAAAATTTCAGGGATGGTTCAAGTTCAACCCATTGAGCGTTTTGAATAAGGTCTTCCTGATGAATGGTTGCATCGTTGTTTGTCGGTATGACGCGATATGACTTTGTTCATGGGAAGGTCGTGTCTTTCGTGGTTTTTGCCTTTACTTTTTTGAATAACTGTCGATAAGACTAGTACGTCTCATTGGGATAGTAAGCAGAAACCAACAATTTTTTTCGGTTGAGGTTGTTATGGCAAAACCAGTTGGAAAACTTCGAAAAATAAATTTAAGTGAAGTGTGGGGAAATGAGGCCGACGGGTTTGCCTCGTGGCTTCAGCAAGAGGAAATTTTAGATATATTGGGGGAGACGATCGAGCGAGCCCTCAAGCCGGCTGGAAGTGACATTCCTCTCAGTATTTTGGCCGGAGGCGTCCTCGCCAAAGATGCGAAGACCGGGAGTTACGTGATTGTGTTGGGTCATTTGGAGGGAATTGATCCCGACGCCCTGGGTAAACTGATTATGTATGCCGCGGGCCTTGAGGCGAAGACGATGGTGTGTGTGGCCCCGGCTATTTCTGCGGAAATTCGCCAAACCTTGGATTGGCTGAATGGGGTTTCCCGTGATGAAGTGAAATTTTATGGGGCTGAACTCGAATTATGGCGCATTGATGATTCCGTCCCTGCTCCCAATTTTCACCTTGTTTGTCAGCCCAACCTATGGGCCAGACAATTGAAAAATGGTCAAGACGAAGGTGGGGAATCGAGAGCTGCAAAGGGGTCTGAGTTCTCTGAATTGAACGCGAACAATGAAGAAGTTTCCAAAGGCACAAAAGAGAAAGGCGCAGCTCTACAAGGAAAGCCGGCCCCCGTAGGGAAAGATGGGGTCTCGGTGCGTCAGAATTTTGTCTATACCAAAACCTTCTCCTAAAGAAGGTTGCCGTCCGTCCGCTAGTCTGGGTTTACTCTCATCTCCCACCTCCCCCACGGATGTAATAGGGAATGGGTCTTTTGTGGAGGGCGTTAAAACGCTTCTCATTCCCTGTCGCTCCCTCCGTGCCCCAATGCACCGTTTTTATTTGTAAATCACTGTAGAAGTCTCCCCAATCCTTTGCTATTGGCTTTCCATCTGTCCCTAAAGCCCGATTTTTTCGTGCCCAATAAACAGAGTATTCCTCATTCTTCCGGGAGATCAAAAACAGGGGTGATCTGCCGAATCGGATCGTCTTTTTTCTCTTCACCAGTCTTGCGAATTTTTGCCGAGAGTTTCGACTCTCCTGTCTTCTCTGCCTTGTTTTGGTGATCAAAAATGATCGAATATTGTCTCACCCGTGTTGAGAGTTGGCGTGGCTCATGGTAGCGTGGGGGAACGGTCTTCTGAACGTATGGAAAGCAACGCACAGGTTGCATGAGAGATATTAGGAGAGGCCTGCATCGTCCTTTCCCGGGGTTCTATGTGCCGATAGACGGAAACCAAAGAAACCGAGTCTTGTTCTTGAAAATGCGATTACCTTGAAATTCTGGCATTAATTTTTCGGAAAGCTTATTAACTATGTCGTCACTAGACCACCATTCTTCCATCGACTTTATCAGAGCAAAGGTTTCTGCAGATCTGGAAAGCCAGGCTATTGGCAAACAGGTGCATACCCGTTTTCCCCCAGAGCCCAATGGACATTTGCATATTGGCCATGCGAAATCCATTTGCTTGAATTTTGGCATTGCCCAGGAATTCGGTGGTCTGTGTAACCTTCGTTTCGATGATACGAATCCGACCAAGGAGAACTTGGAATATGTCTCCTCAATTCAAGAAGATGTCCGGTGGTTGGGCTTTGATTGGGACGATCGCCTCTTTTTTGCCTCAGACTATTTTGAGCAGCTCTATCAATTTGCGGTGCGACTGATTCAAACCGGCCATGCCTATGTTGATAGTTTAACGGCCGAGGAGATCCGGGTGTTTCGCGGGACCCTGACGGAACCGGGGAAGGATAGCCCACACCGGAACCGCACCATGGAAGAAAATTTGGCCTTATTTACTCGAATGAGGGCCGGAGAATTTGATGATGGGGTTCATGTGTTGCGGGCAAAAATTGATATGGCCTCTCCGAATATTAATCTGCGGGACCCTGCCTTGTATCGTATCCGACATGCCACGCACTATCGGACAGGTGATGCCTGGTGTGTCTATCCGACCTATGATTTTGCGCATCCGCTTTCCGATTCCCTGGAGGGCATTACTCATTCGTTATGTACGCTGGAGTTTGAGGATCACCGACCCTTATATGATTGGCTGCTCCGGGTGTGTGATGTCTCGTGCTATCCCCAGCAAATTGAATTCGCCCGTTTGAATCTCGGGCATACCGTGATGAGTAAACGCAAGCTTCACCAGTTGGTGGAAGAGAAGCATGTGGACGGGTGGGGGGATCCCCGGTTGCCCACGCTGAAAGGGCTTCGGCGTCGAGGCTACACGCCTGAGGCCATTCGAAATTTTTGTGAGCGTGTGGGGGTGGCGAAACGTGACAGTGTGATTGAAATGGCTGTGTTGGAGCATGCCATTCGGGAAGATTTGAACCGGTCGGCGCCACGGGTGATGGCGGTGTTGCATCCTCTGAAAGTCATTATTGAAAATTATCCGGTTGGGCAGGTTGAGGCTTTAGAGGCCATCAATAATCCTGAGGATCCCAGCCAAGGCAAACGGGAAATAGCTTTTTCTCGTGAACTGTACATTGAACAAGACGATTTCCGGGAAAATCCACCTGCAAAGTTTTTTCGACTATCTCCCGGGCAGGAGGTCCGTCTACGCTATGCATTTATTATTCGCTGTGTTGGTGTTGAGAAAGATCCAGAAACCGGGGAAGTGATGGCTCTACGATGTACCTTCGATCCTGATACGAAAAGTGGTGGAAATCAATCAAGTCGAAAGGTAAAAGGGACTCTCCACTGGGTCTCAGCTCAGCATGCTCTTCCTGCTGAAGTGCGACTGTATGAGGCCTTGTTGACTCACACAAACCCCGGTTCGGGGGGGGAGCCTCAGGACCTTCACCACCTGCTCAATCCACATTCCTTGACCGTGCTGTCTAATTGTCAGGTCGAACCCGGTCTCGGAGGAGCGCCATCAGGTAGTCGGTTTCAGTTTGAGCGGCAGGGATATTTTTGCCTGGATCCAGATTCTACTCAGGAACGGTTAGTGTTTAACCGGACGGTGCCTCTT
>JACDDF010000368.1 GCA_013817135.1 Nitrospirales bacterium | reverse complement strand
GACTATCACCAAGCCGCCCAACGATTCTTTAAACTATGGATGACCGACCTGTTGCACCACGCCATGAAACCGACGATCTGAATATGGATGGTGCCTTCTGCCTCATACGCTCAAGAGAAAAAAAAGACAAGATTCCATCATAAGCACTGAACCTATAAGGCAACACCCACGATGTCACCAATTTTCCAACCTCCCTGATCGCCTCGAACCATTCAAACACGACCGAGTCCTGTCAAATCAGTCGTTCTCCATTCACTCCTCATATTTTGCCACCAGACCTCTTTTCCCGTTTGAGAGGCGACTTCCTCTCCCCCGCTGTCGCTAGGACACTGAATGACTCATCAATTTCTCAGCTTGAGCTGACTCAGCGACCGCTTCATCAACCGTCCACTGCTCCACCCGATTCCGCCCATTCTCTTTGGCCACATATAAGGCTTTGTCGGCTTGGGCCACCAATTCCAAATGATCAGAAGCTCCTAAAATGGCGGCTGACACACCAAAACTCATCGTAATTTTCTGCCCGGACGTCGTGCGAATAGCCGTACTGGCCAAGCGTTCAATGTTTTCCCGTAATCGTTCGGCCACCAACATGCCCTCGACACAAGTCTGCCCAGGCAGGAGAATGCAAAATTCCTCTCCCCCATACCGGCCGATAATATCCAAAGGACGCAAAGCTGTTGATAACACATTCGCCACGATTTGGATCACTTGATCCCCCACCGCATGGCCGAATCGATCGTTATACGACTTAAAATGGTCGATATCCCCCATAATACAAACTAAATCCGTCCCATCACGTTGGACCCGGTCCCACTGATTTTCAAACGCCTCGAATAACGCTCGCCGGTTGCAACAACCCGTCAAGGGATCTTGATGCGCCAGTTTTTCCAGTTCGGTTTTTGACAATTCTAACTCCTGAATCGTGCCTTCTAATTCCGTCACATCATTGAAAGAGACCAAAATGCCTCGGACCTGTTTGCGTTCACCGAAAATGGGTGTGCAATTGACCCGAAACTTTTTCACGGTTTGTCCCATCCTCTCCCAAACCAGGGGCACATCCAAATTCAAGCTTTTGTCCAGTCGTGCCGCCTTCCATGGGTAGGAGATGAGCGGGTTGGCCGTGTCAGGCGATGTCCATTCGAAACGATCCAATGTACTCCCGATCAGGTCGGAAGGATTAACATCGACAATGAGACCAAATGCGCGGTTAGCCAACACAATACGGTCATCACCATCCAGAAACACCACACCCTCTGCTAACACATCAAACGCAGCTTGCACCCGCATGGGCACCACTGAACTCGGATCGAGTTGCCGCAACGTTCGCTTCATATACAGAAAATAGCCCAGAAATCCGTAGACCATGACCAGGGCAAGAAACCGCACCCAGTTATTATCCAGAACATTGGCCCAAGCTCCAGTATCCGGAGAAGGAAACCGGAGTTGTAATGTTCCCCAATGCAGGTCCCCGTTAAAGATAGGAATCTGAATATGATCAGCCGTAGAGTGGCCTCCGGATGGCTGGTTCCAGAGCGCACCATGTGGCCCGGCCTGAGCCATAATCTCCCCACTTTCCAAGACCAAGGCCACTGATTGAATATCCGCATTCCGTTCTACCAACAGATCCAAGGCCTGCTGGATGGCCTGGTCGTCCCCCCTCTGCGCCAGGAGGGAATACTGGATGGCCATCGCTTCGCTATACTTTTGCCGATAGGTAAAAATTTGCGCGGCTTGGTCCGGAATGAGGCCGATCATCAGGTCACTGATTAACAGGATACTCAGGGTAAGGGATACCAGACCCAGACTCATCCAAAAGATGGGTGTCAGTCGTTTCATGAGGATCCTGGCGCGGGAGTTGAGGAAGGTGGAGAAGATTTGCCAATCTTCTGGTCCAACATCTGATCTATCCCTTGATGTTCCCGGGTCTCCTTGTCTTCGGCTTCCTTCATTTTCTTCGTCAAACTTTCCCGACTCTTTTGATCCATATCCAAAATCGCAATCGGGTCAAAGTTGCGCCAGGCCGGGAGCACAGCCAACATGCTCGCCAACAGGGTCCCACTTCTCACCAGCCACGCCACCAGGACTCCCGAAAAACCGAGTCCGGTGTATTCCATCATTTTGATGAAAAACGACCGTTCTCCGATGGTTTGCTGCGTGGTCTCTTCTAAAGCATCGGAAAAAGAGTTCAACTGCTGAAGAAATTCATGACCAAGCTCGATATGTGAGAGCAACACGGGAGCCGGAGCATAGACACGAATTTGTTCTGAGGTAGTCCCAAAAGCAGCGGGACGCAGGAATGGAGCGACCTCTAAGACCCGGCTCCAGTCGGGAACCGACTGAGAATGGGGACTACGGGAAAGATCCCGTCCCGTCGTGGATTGACCATTAAAGGGCCCCGAAAACTCGACCGGAGCGGTGCCCGTGGGCGAAGGACTCGTCTCGGCCGGCGGCTCCGGAGTGGGACGAGGACTTGGGTCAGGCGAAGGCGTCGGCCCTGGTAGCGGCGGGGGCAATTGAGCTTGGCCTTCCTGGACATTTGTAACGGTGATACGAATCAGTTGGGTATCCACTCCACCATTGCCGTCACTCACCTGAACGGTCACTTCATAGACATTATCCCCATCCGCGTCGGCAGGCGTTTCAAAGTCCGGGGGCACCGTGAAGGTCAACACCCCGCTGATTGAATCAATACTGAACAGCGCCGCATCCGCCCCGCCTAAAATCGTATAGGTCAATGTTTCCGCCGCCACATCGATATCCGTCGCCGTCACCGTCGTGACATACGTTTGATTCTCCGCCGCATTCACTACCGCCGTAGGGCCACCCCCATTACTGGTGATCACCGGCGCATCGTTGCCATCCGTCACTGTCACGGGAATCGCTTGCGTATCCGCACCGCCGTTGCCGTCACTTACCTGTACCACCACGTCATAGACGTTATTGGCACCCGCATCGGCCGGCGCATCAAAGTCCGGGGCGACGAGAAACCTCAACACCCCGCTGGTCGGATTCAGGCTGAACAGGGCCGCATCCGCACCGCCGATGATAGTAAAGGTCAGCGTATCAGCCGGCACATCCACATCGTTGGCCGTCACGGTGGTCACACTCGTTTGATTTTCCACAGCATCCACCGCAGCCGTGGGGCCGCCACCATTACTGGTTATGACCGGTGCATCATTGACCGCCGTCACCGTGATCCCCACCACATCCACATCAGTCGCACTGTTGCCGTCGGTGCTGGTCACCGTCAGCGTATCGCTGCCATTAAAATTCAGCGCGCCTTGATAGGAAAGGGAGGCTAACGTCGCATTGATGTCGGCCTCACTGCCCGACAGCGTCAGGGTATTGGAGTCGTTGGCGCCCGCACTGATCGTGGCTGATATTGCCGCGAGCACGGACCGGACCGGGCACGTCAGCGAATATGCCAACTGGCAATTGGAAATCTCCACCGGGTTTATTGAAACGTCTGTCGTCATTGGCGAAGCCACCCAAGAAGTCTGGGAAGGGGTGCTGGCCACATTTACCGTAACCAATACAAATGATTCCGGCGCAGGCTCTCTCCGCCAAGCCATCATCAATGCCAATGCCGCACCCGGAACTGACACCATCGTTATTCCAACAGGCACGTACGTGTTAACCACAGGGAAACTGGATATCGATGACAATGTGATCATCACCGGGGCCGGTGCAGCCACCACCATCATCGATGGCAATGCGAATAAACGGGTATTTGAAACCAAAGGCAGCACTATGGTCACCATGAGCGGACTCACGATTCAGAACGGTCGTGAAAGTGGTAATGGGGCCGGGGTCTTTGTCAACAATTCCAGCATCCTGAACCTCAGCGATGCCATTCTCACGAATAACGACGGCACGGGTGGTGACGGTGGGGAT
>JACDDF010000367.1 GCA_013817135.1 Nitrospirales bacterium | reverse complement strand
TCAGAGGACAGACTCCCTGATGTGGTGTTGACTGCCCGAAGGGTTTGGACACAAGTAGGGCAATAGGTATGGGCGAGGTCGATCTCAGAAAATTTGAGATGATCCATAGATAAAAACGACGCCAAATTCCGCCCTTTTTTCGTGCCAACCTGCGCGGTAGAGGAATCCTGCTCCCGTTCACACCACGCGCACGTAGAGACGGATGGGGAAGAAGCCGGGGATAACGAAAGACATTGCTCTAACACCCTTGTCCGAGAGATGACTCCCACAAGATTATGATTGCGCACAACAGGCATTCTCTGGACATGTTGTTGCGTCATCGCATCCAACACCTTATGAAGGGATTCATCCTCATGTACATACACAGGTGTGGTCATGGTGTCTTCGACTCTAAGATCATCAAGTGAATGCAACCGTGAAACGGCCTCGAACAGACGGAAATCTGACACGATCCCAAGAATTTTTTGTTCGGAATCAACGACCGGCCATCCACAATATTGACCGGAGAGGAATTGCAGCGCCAAATCGTTTTCGAATTTTCCACGGCAAAGTGGTAACGCTTTAGGATCCATTAAGTCTTTTGCTAATAGGGGGGACGAAGGCAGGTGGTTCATGAGAGGGCCTCTCTTTCAAACCGGTTTCAACCAGGAAACCATGGGTGAAGGGGGTGGGGATGAGCCGATACAAATGATCGGAATAACTAAAAAGAACTACAGGAAAGAACTACAAAACTAATTAAACTAAAAGCAAAAAACAGACCAAACAAAATCCAATGATTTTTAAATGGAAAACCTCTTATATTTCATAAGATAAATGAGAGACGGTTTCCCTCACCATAAAATTCCAGGAAGGTTTGACGTATTAAATAAACAAAAGCATTAGGCTAAATCATACAATCTGAGGGTTGGAACTATCCCAGGGACTGAAGAAAAAGGTCCGGAACACATCAGCCTTTAATAAAGAATTTCGGAATGGTCGATTATATTCGGGAGGAAGCAGGCAGAAGGTTATAAAGCCAATTCATAACTCTTCCCTGTTTATAGTGAGCAACTCCGTTAGAGGGAATCTCGAGAACAAAAATTCAACCACTTCTTGCGCTGTTGGTAACTGAGGGAATCACATTGAACCCTCCAGATTGGCAGTTAGGGAATCCTTTAGGAAGAGTCCACCTCTATTCCAAAAACGAAAACCGCCGCTCCCAATAAAAGGAGCAGCCCCTTTGTTGTTCTGGACGGACAGAGAAAGTCTCTACACCTTTTTGTTCGATCACCACACTCAAGAAATTTGGCCTCAGGACATAACCCGTCCAAAGCACGGTTATGGCCATTAGATTTTGTCCCCAGTGCCCACATAGACCTCATTTGCGCCCACTCTCAGGGGTGTGCTACCAGTGACAGGTCCCCACATGGAAGGCAGCAATGGAACATGGAACACGTTACCGAACCTACAAAAGAACGATTGTTGCTCAAGCACCCGGGCGCGATCATGTTTGTCTCCTGTTATGAATTGGGCCACCAACCTCTTGGCATCGCCCAACCGATGGGATTTCTTGAGCAAGTCGGATTTTCTCCGGTTGGCCTCGACATCGCCGTTGAAACCATTAATGAACCGGCTCTCAGGCTCGCCGGATTCGTCGGTATTTCAGTTCCCATGCACACAGCGCTCAGGCTTGGGGTGCGCGTTGCCGAGCTGATTCGCGCAATAAATCCAGCCTGCCACATCTGTTTCTATGGCCTGTACGCCTCGATCAATGCAGAATATTTGCTTCATGAGTTGGCCGATACTGTGGTGGGCGGAGAATATGAGATCCCGCTACGATCACTCATTGAGACACTCGATCGAGATCAGACGATCAACAATCTCGAGGGAGTGAGCTCTCCAAACCGGGTCGTTGCTCCCTATTTGAAGCGGCCCTACTCAACCGCTTCAACGACGTCCCAACCCATCCCAAGTCGCACAGGACTCCCGATGTTGGACCAATATGCCCAGCTCGAAGAGAACGGGACAGAACGATTGGTCGGATATGTCGAGACCAGTCGTGGATGCCTCCATCACTGCCTGCATTGTCCGATCGTGCCGGTGTATGAAGGGCGATTCTTCCTTGTCCCGGAGGCCGTCGTCCTCGAGGACATTCGGCATCAGGTACAGGCAGGCGCCACGCATATTACTTTCGGCGATCCTGATTTTTTGAACGGGCCGGGGCATTCCCTCAGCATTGTTCGCACGATGCATGAGGAGTTTCCGTATCTGACCTTTGATTTCACCGCGAAGATCGAACACCTCTTGAAGCACCGTACCTTGATGCCGGACCTTGAAGCACAGGGGTGCCTGTTCATCATCTCCGCAGTGGAGTCTTTCAGCAACAATGTTCTGAAACTGTTAGACAAGGGACATACAGGAGCTGATATCATCACGGCGCTCGCCATTCTGCGCGAAGCCGGCATCACGCTTCGCCCGTCGCTCGTGGCTTTCACGCCCTGGACCAGCCTCGACGATTACCTTCATATGTTGGACATGGTGGAAGACCACGATCTTATCGACGCGACCGACCCCGTACAGTTGAGCATTCGTCTCTTGGTGCCGCCCGGCTCGGCTCTTCTCGCCAAGTCCGACATTCAGAGGTTTCTCGGTCCACTGGATCAGGCAAGCTTTCAGTATCCATGGACGCATCCGGATGAACGGATGGATCAACTGCATCAGGCGGTAAATGCGATCGTGGAAGCCAGTGCCAAGGAAGAGGAAGATGCGATGGTCACCTTTGATCGTATTCGAGCGAGTGCCGAGAAGATGGCCGGCCGTCACCCTGAGTCCTCGACTCGGACAAGGGTGAACAGGCCTGATCGTCCGAAGCCGCCCCGGTTAACGGAATCCTGGTTCTGTTGCGCTGAGCCCACAAACCAGCAATTTAAACCCTTGCTGACAAAGGGGCATGGGGAAATCTAGCAGCTTGTGAGAAAACGATGTCGGCTCGCTGAAGCCTCGATGGTCCGCAAGTGTGACACAATAGAAGAACGCTCCCGCAGAATGCTCAAAATGGCCGTCCAGTCCTGTCCTGCGGCCCTCGAAGGGAAGGCCGCAGCAAGTGAAGGCCCGAGGCGTACCTTCTGGGTACTGGGTAAGTTGAGGGTCTGAACGAGGCGACCTGCCTGCGCGAAACCGCTCCGGCGAAGGCAGGGAACAACGCTGGCTGACCCTTCGGCAAGGCTCAGGCCAGGCTTTTTCAGCATCCTGCAAAAATGGCTGGGTAGAGTCACATATATTGTTGAGAAGGGAATGAGAAGTGGAAGCTGAACTCAAAAAACAAGGCACGAAGATACAGGAACTTTTAGGATTGAAGGTCCCGGCAGTGGCCATCGCGTTTCGGGACACGGCACCTGCGGGCATTCCACGGGTCACTGCTCCCGCACCGGCAGGATGTGGCTATTGGAAGCTCGCAGCTGAGGGCCAGGCCTTCTATACGGAAGGATCCGATCATTTTGGCTGTCCGGTCGGAGCCCATACCCACGGTGTAGAACTGCCACCCCAGGTCGCGACGGAGCTGAGCGGTCTGGTACAAACGATGGTAGACATGCAGTACCTCACGATGAAAGAAATTCCGATGATCCCGCATCGACAGGAGACCTTTCACGTGGCCGTCTATGCGCCACTCACACAGGCCACTTTCACTCCGGACGTGGTGCTGGTTCGAGGGACCGTCAAGCAGCTGATGCTTCTGGCAGAAGCGACACAGGCAGCGGGCGTACCCGGCGGTAGTGCGACCATGGGAAGGCCGACTTGCGCCGTGCTCCCGGAATCACTGCAATCGGGACATGCGGCGACCAGTTTTGGCTGTATTGGAAACCGCGTCTATACGGGACTCGGGGATGATGAGGGCTATTACGCCATTCCCGGTGCCAAGGTG
>JACDDF010000366.1 GCA_013817135.1 Nitrospirales bacterium | reverse complement strand
GCACAGGCCCTTCACCTAGGAAACCCTAAAGGGTTTTCATTCCGAACACGCCTCTTATTTCTCATTTGATACCCTATGAGAAACTTGTTAAAAGAGGTCTCCAAAGTTTTTTCATCCAATCCTAACTTTTGATTGCACCTGAAGCATGATGAGAAAACATTACAATTTCATTCTTTGATGGAAAATAAAAAAGCATCCCCATATTGTCATTATTAGGGCTGCTGAATGAGGTTTAGGAGTGTGGCGAATTTTACTTTTCATCTAATCATGACCTGAAACTCAAAGCCGGGAATATGCTCGTCCTTCCCTCCAACTCAATGGATCCACATGAAGTCAAAGAAGTCACGAAAGGAGAGGGGTACACTTTTCTAGGAGCCTGTCGGGCTTGGGGAATCGAGAGCGAAAAAGCGGCTGCGCGAGGTAAGATTTTAACGATTTTGCCGGCCCATAGTGGGACTATGGTCCAAGAAATCGGCGAAATATGGACCGCTTAGACACTTTTGCAGCCGATTCATCCTAAGTCCGACAGGCTCCTAGGCTGGGCATTTTAAATTGTGGCACATTAAGGAGATAACCACCCTCATGATTCACCCTATCGCCTCAACCACTCGTTTCAGATGACCCAATCCACGCTCCTCTTTGGCGCGACCTCCATTCTTGGGTTCAACCTGGCCAAATTATTTCCAGAAACCGTTCTCCCATTTATCTCGCCTGGCAATACGTCGGAATCAGTCAGTGAGTGGCCGGTCCTCCAGTTGGAAAATTCTGATTGGGTGGAACGCACCTTTGCTCAGTATCAGTCGAAGGTCCTGTTGTATTGCCATGCGGTGTGTGATGTGCCGAAATGTGAAGCCGACCCCGATTGGGCTCATGAGATCAACGTCCAACATCTCCGTCGTGTGATGGCAGTGTTGCCCGAAAAAACACGATTGGTCTATGTGTCTTCAGATCATGTCTTTGGTGGGGATGGGGAGTATGATGAACATTCGCGCCCGTGTCCCATTAGTGTGTATGGCCAGACTCGTGTCAATGCAGAAAGGCTGGTCTTGGGACGATACGGGTCGCTGGTGATTCGCACCGGGCTGGCAATTGGCCCTTCACCGAATGGTCGAACCGGTCATTTGGATTGGCTTCGTTACCGCACTCAAAAAAATCTTCCCATTACCATTGTTGAAGATGAATCTCGCTCCGTTGTCTGGGTGACAGATCTAGCCAGACGCGTCATGAAATTCGCACAGAGCAATGAGACAGGCATCCGACATATCTCTGCCACCCGGGCTGTTTCGAGAGTCGAATTAGCCAATCACTTGATGTCGATTTTGGGAGAACCTCCCGCTTTCCGGTGCGAAAGCCGGCATCAACGGCCGGCCCCACATTTGGGCCGGGTGGAATTAACCAGTGCATATGCAGATATCCTTTCTCAACCCTTAGCAAGCGTCCTGGATGGATGAGCAATCCAACCCCCAACCCAAGCAGTCCTTTAGATTTTCTCACAAATTGAGCCCTTCGCACTCCTACTGCTCTTGCCTGATTATTACAATCAGGACAAAACATAGATTCCTGGTTTTTGAAAAGTTGAACTGCGGGATTAACCAGCGTTCTGAATGTTTCTTACTCGTGTGAGGCAGGTGTACCCATCGTGAGAAATCTGGACGTCTCCGATCAATCTGTAATCGGCTAGCCCGCTTAAGAATGGGAGGCTAGAAATACGAGCTGCAACCCAATGATGGTTTTGGCATCACGAATGGTGCCGTCCTGAATACCGGCCATCGCCTTTTCGAGCGGCCATTCCACCACTTCCAACACTTCATCGTCGTCCAAGTGTTGGCGTCCTGGCATCAGATCCGTTCCACGATAGATATGGATGACTTCATCTGTAAATCCTGGAGCGGTCCAAATACTGGTGAGCAACTCCAACTGACCGGCCTGATAGCCAATCTCTTCCTCCAGCTCGCGTGCTGCACAGAGGCGGGGGTCTTCCTGGGGATGAAGTTTGCCCGCTGGGATTTCATAAATGAATCCCCCCGCGGCATGGCGGAATTGCCGAATGAGGACGACGGTACCGTCACCTTTAATCGGCACGACGGCCGAGGCGCCAGGATGGCGGATAATTTCTAATTGAGTGGACTGCCCATTGGGCAATTCCACAGTTTCCCTGTTGAGAATTAAGACTTTTCCGGCGTAGATGTGTTCGGTCGACAAAGGATTTCTCGTTTCACTCAGAATGATGAATACAATGGCGTTTTAAGATTTTGGACGTTTGTAAAACGGGAGTGTCACAATCTTGGCTTGTACCCGTTTTCCACGAATGTCGATTTCAAGCAACATTCCTTCCTTGCACAGCGCAGGGGGCACAAATCCTAAGGCAATCCCTTTTTGCAAAATTGGTGAAAAATTTCCACTGGTGACCTTACCCACCGACCGGTCATTACTGAAAATAGTCATGTCGTGGCGGGGAATGCCGCGTTCCATCATTTCAAAGGCTGCAAGCTGACGAGTGAGGCCATCCTTTTTTTGTTTGCCTAACGCGAGGTGCCCTTGAAACTCGCCTTTATCCCAGGCCACCACCCACTCGGCACTCGCTTCCAGCGGAGAGGTGCTCTCATCCATATGGTTGCCATACAGCAAATAGCCCACGTCTAACCGCAAAAGATCACGCGCCCCTAGTCCTGCGGGTTTGATTTCGAATTCCCTACCGGCCTTCAGTAGTCGATCCCACGCCAGGGCCGCTTGCGCCACAGGCACATACCATTCATATCCAAGCTCTCCGGTATATCCCGTTCGACTCAGTAAACCGGAAAACTCCCGGTCCTCTACTGCCAAACAATGCCTGGGCTTCAGGGTTTCAATCTGTACCCCCATAAGTTTTTGCATGATGGCTTTTGATGCCGGACCTTGGATGGCAATTTGTGCCAGTTCTGCTGATCGATCACGAATGTTCGCTCCCGGAAATTTTGCCGCTTGGTGCTTCAAGAACCACTGCAGCATCTTTTCGCGATTGGAGGCATTGACGCAAACCAAAAACGTGGAGGACCCGGTTCTATAGACAAACACGTCATCGAGAATACCCCCTGAGGCTTGGCAGACCATTCCATATTGTGCCTGCCCTTTCTGGAGGCGACTGACATCGTTCGTACTAATCCATTGCAGAAAGGCTTCGGCCTGATCTCCAGAAACCTCAATGCGCCCCATATGACTGACATCGAAGAGACCGCCCGCCTTCCTGACAGCATAGTACTCCTCAAGGACACCCGTATATTGGATGGGCATGAGCCAACCGGCGAAATCCACCAGCTTGGCATTGAGAGCCCGATGGGCCTGAGCGAGCGGGGTTTCGTCCATCAACGCAGATCGAGCAGTTCGACTTCAAAAATGAGAGTGGCATTGGGGGGAACAGCTGATCCGGCCCCTCGGGAACCGTATCCCAATTGAGGCGGGATCACCAATTTGCGGATACCGCCGATGTTCATCCCTTCGACGCCTTCGTCCCAACCCTTAATCACGCTGCCCGCTCCCAATCGAAAGGAAAAGGGTGAATTACGATCTTTAGAGCTATCGAATTTTGTTCCGTCGGTGAGTGTCCCCGTGTAATGGACTATTGCGGTTTCTCCCGCATGAGCTTCGCGCCCGGTGCCAAGAGCAAGATCGACATACTGTAATCCAGACGTCGTGGTCACCGTCGATTTTTCCGCGGCTTTTCCAGATAGGGGATTAAAAACAAATACGATGAGGAGAATGATCCAAGACCCTATAATGAATACGGGTAATCGAAAACCTGATTGTAACATCATACCGTTTTTCATGAACCTCGCTCTTTGCTAGTGTTGAACGTATCCGATGTCATGTCCATTCTTGAGGGGCGAGACACTTCTTCATAAAACAGCGCCATACTGGCCGTATAGCCA
>JACDDF010000365.1 GCA_013817135.1 Nitrospirales bacterium | reverse complement strand
GCTTTGTTCACCCTTGAGGAGTGTGGGTTCAAGGGCTGGGACCTCTTTCTGAAGTTGGCGTCGGAAAATTTTCATGGCTTGGGTGACTAAATCCCCTGAGGGAGCAGTAAACCGGCGGTTCCGCGAAATACTGTCCACCAGCATTTTTTGAAACTCCCGATCCCACATGGCATCGATGAGCAGGCCTTCCTGCTCACCATCTTTCATTTTGACTCGCACGCGCGCAATCGCTGCCGGGGAATCCAGGAGGGGTGCCATGCGATCGGCCGGGAGATACTGCAAGGGTAACAGGTACGTCTCCGGCTCTCCCTCGGTGTATTCCACGCGGATGAGCGCGAGGACGGCTAAGGGATTCTCTTGCGGAAGAGGGATCGTTTCGGTGATTTCCACGAATTGCATGATGCGGGCCTTGCCGCCAAACCACCGACGGCCTTGCAGGTACTGAGGTAAAATATTTTCGAGTTTGACCTTTTCTCGTTTCTGGATCAGATTATCCCAATCTTTCGCGATGGTGATGGTGGGCAATCCTTGGTCTGCCTTTCCCGGAGCCTTGGGTGTGCCTGCTTCAACCGGTTCCAGGGAGAACCAGTAAAAGGCATGTCCACTCAGAGTCAGGAGATACGGCAAATCGCCGATGGCCGGAAATTTACTTCGTCCGAACAAGGTCAGCGGACGTCGTCCTTTAAATTCCGCGAGATCGAGTTCGACCCATTGCGCGTGGCGGGATAAGTTCACGGCTACCAGAATGGTTTCGTCCTGATACCGTCGAAGGAAGACCAGCACTTTCCGATTGGAGGGATGGAGAAACTCAATGGATCCTCGTCCGAAGACCTTATAGCGTTTACGCAAGGAGACGATGCGCTTCATCCACCAGAGGGGGGACTGTGCGTTATTTTGTTGCAGTTCGACATTGACGGCTTCGTAATGATATTCGGGGTCAATAATTATGGGCAGGTAGAGTTTCTGAGGATTGCCATAGGAAAATCCGGCATTGCGGTCGGCACTCCATTGCATGGGAGTGCGGACACCGTTCCGGTCGCCTAAATAAAAATTATCGCCCATCCCGATTTCTTCCCCGTAATAGATGCAGGGGGTCCCTGGCATCGAAAACAACAGGCTGTACATCAGTTCAATTTTTTTACGGTCATTCCCCAGGAGCGGAGTCAAACGGCGCCGAATCCCAAGATTGATCCGGGACTGTTTGTCATGGGCAAAGACGCGGTACATGTAATCCCGTTCTTCATCCGTCACCATTTCCAGGGTGAGTTCGTCGTGATTGCGCAAAAAGAGCCCCCATTGGCAGGACTCCGGGATCGCGGGAGTCTGGTCCAAAATATCGATGATGGGAAACCGATCTTCCATTTGCATCGACATGAACAGACGGGGCATCAAGGGAAAATGAAAGTTCATGTGGCATTCATCGCCCTGCCCGAAATAGGCTGCGGCGTCTTCCGGCCATTGATTGGCTTCCGCCAGAAAGAAACGATTTTTGAATTTTTTATCGACGTGCGTCCTCAGCGTTTTGAGAAACTCATGGGTTTCCGGGAGATTTTCGCAATTCGTGCCTTCCCGCTCGAAGAGATAGGGCACCGCATCCAATCGCAAGCCGTCCACACCCAATTCCAGCCAGAAATCCAGGACCTCAAATATCGCCTTTTGCACGTCAGGGTTGTCGTAATTGAGATCGGGTTGGTGAGAGAAAAACCGATGCCAGAAATAGGCTTTGGCTACCGGGTCCCAGGTCCAATTCGAATGTTCCGTATCTTTGAAAATAATGCGTGTGTCCGAATACCGGTCGGGCGTGTCACTCCATACGTACCAATTCCGCCATTTGCTGCCGGGGAGTGCCTTCCGCGCCCGTTGAAACCAGGGATGTTGGTCCGAGGTGTGATTGACCACCAATTCCGTGATCACCCGTAATCCACGTCGATGGGCTTCACGCACAAACGCCTGGAAGTCACGCCTGGTTCCATATTGGGGATGAATATTTGTGTAATCGGAAATGTCATAGCCATCGTCCCGGAGGGGAGACGAACAAAAGGGGAGAAGCCATATCGCGGTCACACCCAGATCCTGGAGATAATCGAGCTTTTGGGTTAAGCCTTTAAAGTCACCGATGCCGTCCGCGTTGCTATCGCAAAACGCCCGAACATGGAGTTCATAAATAATGGCATCTTTGTACCACAGGGGATCATTCTCGAGTGTGTCGACAATCATGGATAGGCCTTTCTTCAATCCTGTCTATAATATTTGTTTCCCGGCCGTACACAGCAAGTGCGGTCTCGATATGGGTTTTGAAGTCAGCAATATTTGGCTGGATGTCTGTTCAGCGAGAATGCTGAAATAGATAAACGAGTAACAAAGATTTACCATATGCACGGCTGGAAAGGCCAATCCACTGTTAATGGGTGGAATGCGTTTCTTGGGTCATTAGACGGGGGGCAAAGGAAAATTCAGCAAGAAATTTTCGAAGGATGGCTTGTTCCAGGCGTGAAGGATATTGAGTCGGGCAGGGCACGCGGAGTAATAAATTGATGCGGCCGGGCTCAGGCAACTGAATGGTGACCCGTGGTTCAACGGAGGGGGCGTCTAACCACAGCTTGCCTTCGAGTTTTTTGAGATAGATCCTGGCCTCATCGATAAACGGGGCGGCTTCTTCTTCTCCGGCTTGCAGCAGCAGACGCTCGGCGGTTTTCCAATCATCATCGGTACTCAACGGAACCGTCACAATATGGAGACGGTATTTTTTCGTATAGGTTTCATTCGTTAAGGGGTGATCGAAAATAAAGCTGTTGGGAATGACCATGGCCCGGCCGGTATATTGATGGGAGGTTTGGCCTGGTCCGATTTCCAAAACCGTGGTGGTCAGGGCGTTGTGGTCGACCACGTTTCCGCGAATGCCCCCGATTTCGATGCGATCACCCAACGAATAGGCTTTGGTCAGCACCCGAAGTGCCGATCCGCTCAAGCAATCTATAATTTCCTTCGTGGCCAGGACGAAGGCAACTGCGACGGCAAACACGGAGACGGCAAAGGTTTGGAGTTGCGGCGCCCAAATGAAAATCATCCCGAGGATAAACAGAAAGAGCAGGCCATTTCTGAGGTTGACCGCCCACCGTCTCCGTGTTTCCACGGAAAGCTCGGTTGCCCGGAAGAGACTGTGATGGATCCCCATCCTGACGATGAATATTATTAAAAAGAGAAAGAATGTACTCAGGCCGTACCGGATGACCATGTTGCCGGTCGTATCTACAATTTCTTCCACGTGTGTCTCCTCATGACCGATGTGGGAACTGGACGCGTTGAGATCAACAGGAAGACCCTGAGAATCTCAGGCATCATCCCAACCTGACCGATTGGGAAAAGGCGTA
Source organism: Nitrospirales bacterium (assembly GCA_013817135.1). GTDB lineage: Bacteria > Nitrospirota > Nitrospiria > Nitrospirales > UBA8639 > Nitrospira_E. Next base: position 537 of record JACDDF010000365.1, on the reverse strand, counting down.
TGTACAAGGCAGATGAACGAAAAACAGGTGAATCACATTCCAACGGGTCAAGCTGAAGGCGAATGTACAAGAGCAGTCAGTAGGCAGATCATGTTCAAAAATGACAACCACCCTTCTCAGATCATACTGTATTTGTTTTCCTAATCAAAGGGATTTAAATGAGTCATGGAACTTGAGGCCCACCCCTTCCCCCGTGATTCCGGAAGAAGTGGTCTCAGTTGGTCAGACGAAGCCCCTCGAGGTCGCTGTGGTGCGAAAGAAGAGGTGGAGGGCCTATGTCTGACATTGAAGATTTCTGTTTTTCCTCTTGTGCAAGAGAGAGAGCTTGATGGGCGTCGGTTTGTGCCAACATAATTAACCGGGTGGCCATGGAAAAATCTCGAGCCCAGAATATTTTCCTGGATTGTTCAAGAAATTCTTCTTCCCCGATAGTCAGCTCACTTTCAGCTAAACTGTAGAGATCCGGCGCGAAGACCAAGGCTCCCTCTCTCCTGGCATGTTCCACCGCTTGACGGGCTACCTGCAATTCGTGGATGG
>JACDDF010000364.1 GCA_013817135.1 Nitrospirales bacterium | reverse complement strand
CCTTAGATTTATCAATGTCGGATAATAAATATTATGTTAAATAGAAAATAGCCTAATTTTACTTTCAGTCCCTTGTATAAGACGGAGGATGTTTTCTTTATGGCTGATGAATATGATTGCCATGACCCCTAATGAAAAAAGGCAAAAATATAAGTCAAAAGTCAGGAAATAGACCAAAAATGGGAAGACACCAAAAGCTAACAGGGCTCCACCTGAGGAATATCCGAAAACCAATACCGCTCCCAACCACACACCAACAAGAAGCCATCCAATCAACGGATGAATACCTATAATGGCTCCTAAGGCCGTGGCTACTCCTTTTCCACCTTTAAATCGTAAAAAAACTGAAAAGACATGACCAAGAATGACCGAAAAGCCTATGACAAGAATCCAAAGCCAAGGAAACCCCATTAAACCTGCGACAACGGTCGCGACCGTTCCTTTCCCTAAATCCCCAATTAGAGTCAGTATTCCTACTGTTTTACCTGAGACCCGCAGAGCATTGGTGAACCCGATATTATGGCTCCCGTGAGTGCGAAGATCATCTTTTCCGAAAAATCGAGAGACCACAACGCCAAATGGGATAGATCCTAAGAGATAGGCACCGACCACTCCTAATAAATAGAATTCCATCTCCTAGCGACCGGTAAACACCCCTACCAATATTGGGGACTAATTTTCTTGAAGATTTGCATGAGATATCGCCAGCCGGAAAATAAGGAGAAAAACAAGGCAATATACAATAGTCCTGTTCCAATAGTAGCCAGTGGTCCCTCACTTTGAACCCAGACTCCCTGTAAAATAAGACAGAGAATCCCTCCGATTTGACCGATGACTTTGAATTTTCCTAGCGAGTCGGCTGCAACCACAAAGCCTTCTTTCGCTGCGACCACCCTGGCTCCCGTCACAATCATTTCACGTGCAATCATGACGATAGCCAACCACACAGCCACTCGCTGAAACTGCACAAGAAGAATAAGTCCGGAAGCCACCAGAAGTTTATCGGCAACCGGATCGAGCAATTTCCCTAAATTGGTAATCTGCCCGCTTTTTCGAGCCAAATACCCGTCAAGGAAATCCGTGAAAGCGGCACAAGCAAACACCAGGCCGGCTGCCAAGGCCCGTTCAGGGCTGGATTCAGAGAAAAACCAAACAAAAACTGGAATTAACAAAATCCGCAAAAGAGTAAGGGAATTAGGAAGATTGAGATAGGCTTCTCCCATAATTACATCATTTCGTTCAGATTTTTCTTTTACTACTAGGTCAGATTGATTCATGATAACTCTGATATTTATTCCTGGAACCTCAAGTAATTGGAGAGATTTCTCCCTTTCCCGTTACCTGCCAAATCGCTTGAAGTTGTTCCAATAATCCCCGCAACTCACTTAACCGTATCATATTTGGCCCATCCGATAGTGCTTCCTCCGGACGAGGGTGGACTTCCATAAAGAATCCGTCACATCCAGCAGCGGCTGCCGCTCTGGCTAATGGCGCCACAAATTCCCGTTGTCCTGAAGAGACCGTTCCCCCGCCACCAGGCAATTGCACGCTGTGGGTTGCATCAAATACCACCGGATATCCAAGATTTCTCATGACGGGTAATGAGCGCATATCGACGACAAGATTTTGATAGCCGAAGCTGGCCCCTCGCTCCGTTAAGAAAAGTTTTCTGGTCCCGGCCTCTTCAAGTTTATGGACAACATTGGCCATATCCCATGGGGAGAGAAATTGTCCTTTTTTCACATTGACCACCCGGCCTGATTTGGCCGCAGCAGAGAGCAAATCGGTCTGTCGACATAAAAATGCCGGTATTTGCAACACGTCTACGACCTCAGCAACCTGGGAAACGTCGTGGACTTCGTGAATATCCGTTAGAATGGGTACCCCTAACTCACGGTTAATTTTCTTGAGAATTTTCAATCCTTCCGTAATGCCTAACCCCCTGAATGAAGAAATCGATGTGCGATTAGCCTTATCATAGGACGCCTTAAAGATATATGGGATACGAAGATCTTTGGCAATTTCCGCAATCGCTGCAGCCGTCTCGATGACCAACTTCTCGCTTTCGATAACGCAAGGCCCCGCAATTAAAAAATGGGGAGAACTCCCGCCAACGGAGAACGGGCCAATGTCGACTTGAGTTGGCTGAGCCATGATCATTCCTGTTCGTTATGTGCCGAATTTTCTTTGAAGTGCGGCGCCAATGAATGCCGTAAAAAGTGGATGAGGAGAACACAGTCGAGACTGAAACTCTGGGTGGAATTGTGTACCCACAAACCAGGGATGCCCTTGCAATTCAATGATTTCTACCAGCCTTCCGTCAGGGGATGTCCCACTAATCGTCAGACCCTTTGAGGTCAACGCTTCCAGGTACTCATTGTTGAATTCATAGCGATGGCGGTGTCGTTCACGAATATCCGATTGCTCGTAGGCCGCATAGGTAAGCGTATTGGGAATTAATCGACAGGGAAAGCCTCCCAATCTCATTGTCCCGCCCTTCTCTTGAATGGATCGTTGCTCAGGAAGCAGGTCAATGACCGGGTACGGCGTATCTGGATCGAATTCCGAACTATTGGCATTCTGAAGTCCACCTAGATTTCTGGCAATTTCAATCACCGCACATTGCATACCCAAGCAAATGCCAAAGAATGGAAGATTTCTATCCCTGGCATACCGGATCGTATCAATTTTCCCTTCGATCCCCCGAAGGCCAAACCCTCCTGGAATTAAGACTCCGTCCACATCAGCTAGCAGGCGTTCGGGGCCGTCCTTCTCAATGTCACCCGATTCCACCCATTGAACATGAACGCCTGTTTCATCGCGTAATCCGCCATGAGTCAAGGCTTCTGACACACTTTTATAGGATTCCCGAGATTCTACATATTTACCAACCAGTGCTATGGTCACTTCATGTCGTGGCCGCTTAATCTTCTGGACTAAAATATCCCAATCCCGAAGGTTAGGTGGCCGCGTTTCAAGATGTAGTGAACGGACAATAAGTTCATCCAGTCCTTCTTTTCTCAGGATAATCGGCACTTCGTAGATGGAATCCACATCTTTGGCCGTGATGACAGAGCCTTTATCCACGTTACAAAACATGGCAATTTTATCTTTCACGCCAGGAGGGAGAAATCTGTCAGTCCGACACAACAGAATATTGGGTTGAATGCCGATTTCCCGAAGCTTATTGACGGAATGTTGAGTGGGTTTGGTTTTGAGTTCTCCTGCGGTTCCGATATAGGGCACCAGGGTGAGATGAATATACAGAACGTTTTCCCGACCGACCTCATAGGGCATTTGCCGAATCGCCTCTAAGAACGGCAAGCTTTCAATATCACCGACAGTCCCGCCAATTTCCACGATCACCACGTCAACGTCATGGGCCACATTGAGAATCGTCTGCTTAATAGCGTCAGTAATATGGGGGACGACTTGAACGGTCGCTCCAAGATATTCTCCTCTTCGTTCCCTTTGAATCACCGACTCATAAATCCGTCCTGTCGTACAATTATTTTCACGATGCAACTGGACCGTGGTAAATCGCTCATAATGACCCAAGTCTAAATCGGTTTCCGCTCCATCATCGGTGACATAGACTTCCCCGTGTTGATAGGGATTCATCGTACCAGGGTCGACATTAATATAGGGGTCTAGCTTTAAAAAGGTAATAGTCATGCCACGGCTTTCTAATAAATGCCCGATAGCCGCAGACGACAAGCCTTTCCCTAATGACGAGACCACCCCACCTGTCACAAAAAGAAACTTATTCATGGTTTTTTCTGCTTATTTGTATGATGACCCACATGTCCTCCCTCTAAGACGATTCCCTCTTTCGACTCCACCATATTACTCTATCTGTTTTCAACCCTCTGTGTGGCTCCCAACGATCTCCCTTTCGGCTCACAGGGATTCT
>JACDDF010000363.1 GCA_013817135.1 Nitrospirales bacterium | reverse complement strand
AGATGGACCTTGGCGATGCTTCTGACCTTCAAGGCCTTGAGGTGAAGTTTGGTCTTCTGGTATACCTCGCTTTGAAGCTCGCCTTAATGTATTGACAAATGACCTTACCAAACCAAATCGTCCAAAAACTCTAGGAATAGGAATTTTAAAGGCCTTTTTTTGTCAAACAGACAAGTACCGAAGGACTAAGAAGGTGTCAATCGCACCAATCAGCGGTCTTAAATGTAATGGAAACTTCCTTGAGCGCTGCTGAGTCCCGCGGCTTCACAGCCGTAGCTTCTCTCATAGGCGGGTCAATCGAAGAATGGAAACATGGCGACGGTGAAGGAACCCAAATCTTGTTCACCGTTAACGTCAGCGTGCGAAAATCCTCCTCGACAAGTCCTTCCATCATATACGGTTTTCCGCCCGAAAGAAGATGGCCATAGCGACGATACGGCTCCGGAAAGAATGAGGCATCATACAGCCCAATCAGATCTTCAAATGTCGCAAATTCCATCGGATCCCCATGTTTGGTCTGGGACGACTTTTCGGTAAGGAGCCAGCCGACCATGATAATCTTCCGCCCCACGTTCTGATGCATCTCACAGGCAGGAACACACTGCCGTGCATCAAACGATGAGGCATACAATTCAAGTGGATGCACACTAAGAGGAAAACCGAAATGTTCGAATTCATGTTGGATTTTTTGAGATTGCGAATAGTCTACAGGGATTGGAATACATCGTGATGCAATAGCGGCAAGAGGCAAAGTCCCTAAGCCTGAAAAATCCCCCTCGTGTTCAAGAAAAGAAGTCCGTCTTTTTCGATTTATTCCTCTGTTCACATTCCTCGCATAGAGACGCCAGAGAAGGCCTGGTCGCGTCACTTCTCCGGAAACGCGATCAAAACATCCTGCCTTGATCAGTAACCGTACCTGAGCAGATTCATACGACAATCGACTGAGAAAATCCTGAAACGGCCGGAATGCCCATGGATCGTCCGCTCAGTGAGAATTCGCTCCACAAATTCGCGAGAGAGCCCTTTGACTTGATAACATGTGTGATTGTAAGACCTGGCCCCATACCTGGCATCCGAGATCGAACGTTGCGCGCTGATCAAGAATGCAGAACCTTTCTGAAGGTCGAGGTCTTGAGAATGACCTCGTGGAGAATATGGAGTATGGATGATCAGAACTGGTATGGTTCCACTGTTAGAAGTTCCCCCATCACGCTCCATACTCAATCCTCTTCTTTGGGCGCGCGACAAAGGAGAAGTCCTATGAAATCCTGTGCTGTCATTCTTCTGTGTATGGCGATTCTTGTTGGGACAGTTCATCAGGCATTTTCTCTGAAGCCCTCCGATCTCCGAAACATGACCTGCCAAATTACACCCCCGAACACCAAGGGTTGTACAGGAATACCCACGCTTCAGTCAGGTATGTTGATCATATCCAAAGATGGAACCTTTGAACTCAAGGCTCACTACGATGGGTGTTTTTTCAAGGAAGATGTGACGAAATCTGGGAAGTTTTACGCTTCCTATTCTAAAAAGAGTATGAGCCTTGAACTCTTAAGTACCAAGACAATAGGAGTGAAAGGTACCTCAACAGATTTTCCGCGAACCCTCGGGTTTGCCAATTTAAATTATAAAGCGCTGGATGGATATTTGGTCGATTTTTCGGCAGTCATCCGTGCGCGTGGACGCGATACTAGCGAAGTGACGTCGTCCAAACTACAATGCGAAGTGTACGAATAACAAGTCTGGTTCTCTAAGCATTCTTGTCCACTCCAGGGTTTCATTCTTATTCAACATAGAAGGAAAGGAGTCCAATGATGGCAAATCACAAGGAAACATTTGAAGGGTGTGTCATCGAGATCAAAGATGACGTTAACCTGACCATTAATGGCAAGGAAATTAATTACGAACATGATAGGACGAATAATAAGTGGTCGTCGAGATACCTTCCCTATACCAAATATAATTCGTTGCTGGAACTGGCAAGAGCGATCGTTCGAGACACTGTTGAGTTTTCCCACGCAAACGAATAATTAACTTGGAGAGAGAAATAGGGAGGTTCTTATGGCTATCAGAAAAGACGCAAATACCCTGACCGCTGCTGAGCGGGCAGAATTCGTTGCTGCTGTCAGAGAATTAAAAGCTGAAGGCATCTATGACCAATTCGTTCTTCGACACGCAAACGCTATTATGAACGCCATTCATCGCGCTCCAGCCTTCCTGCCCTGGCACCGTCGGTTTATTTTTGATCTCGAGTTGGAGCTTCAGCGTGTCTCAGGCAATCCAAACCTCGGGATTCCCTACTGGAACTGGCCGTCAGGGGGAGCGAATGCTTCCATGTGGAATGACGATCTACTTGGAGGAGATGGAGATGCAGGGGGAGTTGTTCGAACCGGGCCCTTTCGAGCTGGCGAATGGACGGTCATCAACGCCAGCGGGTTGCCGGCTGGTCCGCTCATGCGGGCCTTTGGTCAAAGTGGGCTGCCAGCGTTATCAACGCAGGCTGATATCGATCAGATAATGGCGGTTATCCCATACGACGTGTCTCCTTGGAATACGAGCAGTAATCCGAGCTTTCGTAACCAACTCGAGGGCTGGATTGGTCCCGACCTGCACAACCGCGGACATGTCTGGGTCGGCGGTTCTATGCTGCCGATGACTTCACCCAACGATCCCGTATTTTATATGAACCACTGCATGGTGGATAAGATCTGGCATGATTGGCAAGTACGTTTTCCGAATCAGGGTTACCTTCCAGCAAGCGGTGGTCCTTTCGGACAAAATTTGAACGACCCCATGGATAGTACGCCTTCCGGGCAGGTTGGTTCTCGCCCAATCGATGTGCTGGACAGTGTGGCCCTAGGCATTCAATATGATGATGCTATCGTTCAGCCTCCGCCGCTACCACCACCCGTCATTGTAGTTGGGGCTGCCCCAACACCGGCGGATATCGGAGCGCCTGGAGAGACTGATATCTTCCAGTTTGAAGTCTCGGCCTTTGGTCCGCATACCATGTTTACCACGGGACCATCCGATACGTTTATGACCCTTTTTGGTCCAAATGATCCAACTGCCGAAGTGGCTTCCAACGATGATGGAGGCGAAAATTTTAACGCGCAAATTAATCGAAATCTTTCAGCTGGGACATACCAGCTACGCGTTCGACTCTTTAGTCCAAATACGACGGGCAATTATGCCATCGGTGTGCGTTCTGATGGTGGGCCCGTTCCTACAATACCTGAGCTTGTCGTGGATGGAGGAAGTATCGATGCATCTATCTCTGCAGCGAACGAAAGCGATCTATATCGCTTCCAGATCACCGCGCAAGATACCTACACGATTCAAACAACCGGTACGACAGATACATTTCTTTCCTTACATGGCCCAAATAATCAGACGCCCGAGATGGCCAGTAATGATGATGGAGGCATCTCCTCCAATGCGCAGCTTAGACTAGAGCTAGGGCCAGGAGAGTACTTTGCCCGTGTGCGACACTTCTCGCCTTTGGGGATCGGATCTTATTCCATCCGCGTGACTCGCGGCTGACAGTAAAGCCGGCATGCTAGCTTTTATGGCATGCCGGCTTTAACCTGTCCTAAGGCAAATTCAGCAATACATTTTCTTCTGCATATATGATCGCAAGGCCTACCCCCAATCTTGTTGATTCCTTTTTTCCCTATTTGACCCCTTAATCATTGTAAAACCGTTATTAACTGTCTCTAACTTTTGCCTCTAACGAGAGGAGTTTATTAGTGGCTCTAAGATACCTTTCGCAATTCTCATTCGTAACACCTTCTTCTTGCCCCATATGCATAAGCTTATTCCGCTTGACGAACGGTGAAGATAACTCCTTGCCGATCTTTTTGTACTCAGAAAGATCATCTCTTGGAATCAGGTTCTTGAAATATTGGCTCATGTA
>JACDDF010000362.1 GCA_013817135.1 Nitrospirales bacterium | reverse complement strand
CCACCACTTCATGAACTGTTGCACTTACGAGTTGAATCTAAGTCCTGTAATTATGGCGTTTATAAGAAATACTTGGCGCGAGAAAAGACTTACAATCAATTAACTCATATCGGATGGCTTATGCAGCGGACTTCAGGAAAGGTCATTGGCCCTGAAATTACCCGATTTTCTTTTGCCCGAAAAAAAATCATGAGTTTTATGGAGGGCGTCAACTTTGAAGAACATATGGGGTATGTCCAATCAGAACTCCAACAGCTCAACGGATGGTTAAACCAAGATATCATTAAATTCGCAACTGTCGGTGCACTTGTAGTTTCTGGTATTGGTATTATTATTTCGACCGTGTCGGGAATTTCTTTATTTAATGACGACCAAAAAGAATTACCGAAAGCCTCTGTTGTAATTGAAAGACTAGAACTTACAGGGAACTCTATGTCAGTTCTTGGGTCGATAAATAAATCTGTCTCTGCTATCGTGAATGAAATAGAAGAGCAAGAAAAAGCTATTAAGGCTGTAAAATTCCAGTTCAAAGAATTAGAGGGCATTCTTAAAGGTCTCACCGGAACGTTGGATTCCCTAAATTCTCAGTTGTCTGTATCTCCCCAAGATACCTCTCCTCAAAACGGAAAACCTAGGGAGAAAGAGGGTGAATCCGAAGAGAGGACCGGTAAAGACCCTATTGAAAGTGCACCTCCTCAAAAATAAATCGAGGTATGCTATTTAATTTGAAATGTTTCTTCCAGCTTCTTCCAGGCCTTTCTTCAACTCACTCCGCCTTTGTTTCCATTCTAAGTCCTCGCTCCCGCTACCCAGACATGTGGGCGTCCAGGTAGGTGATATCTTTATCCCCCACTGTGCTAAGCGCCAATTTCCCTATCCTAACCCTTGGCAGTGCTTCCCTCCAGCAAGGCTTGATGGGCTACAACACGGCCTCGCAGTTCCCAATCTTGATAAAGATTATTTATTCTCTTTATCGTATAAATCACACTTATACGCTACGTAGAATATTGCCATATTATTCGCTTAAGCGCATAATATGATTGAAGTGAAAAACATGTCCGATCTTGCACGCAATCCGAAACAGTTTGGGAATCTGATCCGGCGGGCCCGCAAGCAGCGGGGCCTGAGCCAGGCGATGCTCGGCGAGAAGGCTGGGCTGCGCCAGGCGACGATTTCCCTGATCGAGACGGGCAATCCGGCTACGACGCTGGAGACGATTCTGACGGTGCTGAGCGTCCTCGATCTGGAATTTCGAATCGCGCCGCGATCGAAGGGTACAGCCGCTGATATCGAGGACATGTTCTGATGGCTCGCAGCCATCGGCATGCGCCGCTACGTGTGCTGCTGAACAATCGCCTGGTCGGTCATCTCCAGAAGGCGACAAGCGGGGCCATCGCCTTTCAATACGATTCAGACTGGTTGGCGTGGTCGCACGCGCTAGCGGTCTCACTCTCTCTCCCTCTGCGTGAAGACGCCTACAGGGGAGAGCCGGTTGCGGCCGTGTTCGACAATCTGTTACCGGATTCGGATGCGTTGCGCCGTCGAGTTGCGGAAAAAGTCGGAGCGGCCGGAATCGATGCCTATAGTCTGCTTGCTGCCATTGGCCGCGATTGTGTGGGGGCATTGCAATTTGTCGGGGCGGACGATGACATGAAGGAGATCGACGATTCCGCCACGATCACTGGTGAGCCCGTCAATGAGGCTGCCATTGAAAAGCTGCTCAACGGGTTGGCGCAAACCCCTTTGGGTCTGAGCGGTGATGATACGTTTCGGATATCACTAGCAGGAGCGCAGGAAAAGACCGCACTGCTCCGGCATAAGGGCAAATGGCTCAAGCCCCGAGGCACAACACCCACCTCCCATATTTTTAAAAAGCAAATCGGCCGATTGCCGAACGGGCTCGACCTCTCGAATAGCGTCGAGAATGAATTCTACTGCCTGAAACTGGCTGCCGCGTTTGGCCTGCCGGTCAACCGGGCGGACATCTACACGTTCGGAGAGACGAAATCGCTTGTGATCGAACGCTTCGACCGGCGCTGGACAAAAGATAAACGGCTGTTGCGGCTGCCCCAGGAGGATTGTTGCCAGGCGCTCTCAGTGCCGCCCACCCGAAAATATCAAAGCGAGGGAGGACCGGGAATGGTCCAAGTTCTTGACCTGCTCAAGGGCAGCGATCATCCCGTCGAAGACCAGAAAACGGTGTTGAAGGCCCAAATCTTCTTCTGGCTCATTGGCGCGACGGACGGGCACGCCAAGAATTTCAGCATTTTTCTCGGTCCCGGGGGCAGTTATCACCTGACGCCCCTGTATGATGTCCTCACCGCTCAGCCGAGCGTCGAAGAGAATCAAATTGAACGCAAGCAGATGAAGCTGGCCATGTCAGTCGGCACGAAGCGGCACTATCGAATCGGCGACATTCTCGGGCGGCATTTTATTCAGACAGGGGAAGGGGCAGGGCTGCCGAAAGGACTCGCCCGTGTGGCCATCGAGGAAATAGCCGATACAGCAGGGCAGGCATTGGAAGCCATCGAACGCGTCTTACCGGCGGATTTCCCCGAGGTCATTCACAGGGCGGTAAAAGTCGGGGTGGCTGACCGCCTGTCCAAGTTACGGGTTGTTTAAATTGTAGAACGGGGTACGTGCGATATACTCATCCGGCTATTCGGCTCGGTTTGTCATGGGCAGGCTTCGCTGTTTCCAGCCTGACATGTGGCCGTCCAAATAGACGATATTTTTATATCCCACCGTCCAAAGAGCGAATTTCCCGATCCACGCTCTCGGTCCATGCTCGCAATATAAGACAATCGGGTCTTCCGGTGTGGCGTTTGCCTCCTCGTGACGGCTCCAAATGGCGTAAAAAGGCAGATGCACGGCGCCGGGCACATGCCCGGAATCGAATTCACTTTGCGAGCGGACATCCACGATCACCGGAGCCGAGTGTGTTTCGATGGAGGTTAACAGTTGCTCCGGGGTCATATCGGGTAGTCCTTTCTCCGAACATGAGACAAGTAGAACAAACACCACAAAATCGAAGAATCTAGGTAATTTAGTCATGGCAGGCTTGGATTTTGATAGGAACATATGGTCCGAGCTGTCATCTGGACAAGCCTTTCAGGTGTGGTAAGGGGTTGATCTCTCGAGAACTCTGCAAGGATACCTAATTTCTACTCTCATTTTCCTACAGAAGTTAGCAGTATAGGAAAGATGACGAAAAATTGGAACGTGGAACACACCCCTCATCGACTCTTTCTAGAAGGCTCAAAGGGTTTCAGGTCAACCGTCCATCCGATACAATTCAACTGAAATCCATGTTAACTTCTACCCGCTGGGCCAATCCCACACCAGACGTGTTTCGATCCCTGTCGCCAGACGTGGTCCATGCGTGGCGGATTCACCTGGATACGACACCCGTACAAGCCGCTCTCTATCGCGCCCACCTTTCCGAAGATGAACGTGCCAGAGCAGAACGGTATCGATTCCCACACCACCAAAATCTATTTATATCAACCCGGGGTATTCTTCGAAGATTGCTCAGTCACTATGTAGGCATACCCCCTGCTGCCCTTCGGCTAGAGAACAACTTACAAGGAAAACCCACATTGATCGAACCATCCAGTCCGTCTGTACAATTTAATGTTTCTCATACAAATGGAATGGCGTTACTAGGCTTCACCGTTGAGAACGCAGTAGGGATCGATGTGGAAAAAAGAGACCGGACACTCCCCGGCCAGGACATCGCCGCCCGGTATTTTTCGGCACGGGAGTCGGCATACCTTGCAACCCTTTCACCTGACAAGCGGACGCAAGAATTTTTGACCTACTGGACCTGCAAGGAAGCGTATCTCAAAATGCGGGGGATTGGATTATCAGGTGGAATGGCTCAATGTGAAATCGCACTCGATCCGGACGGATTGAAGGCCACTGTCCTGTCAACG
>JACDDF010000361.1 GCA_013817135.1 Nitrospirales bacterium | reverse complement strand
CAAAAAATCTGAGAGCGTGGATGGAGGATGGAACATTCCAAACAAGATGTGGAGATTAGCCCCCCCAATGTCCATGTCGACCAGCGTGACGCGAAGCCCCTTTTTGGCAAGGAGGAGTCCAAGATTACTGACGACCATGCTTTTTCCAACCCCGCCCTTCCCGGAGGCTACAGAAACTATGCAAGGCATCGTTTGAACTCCTCTCTCGTTGATTTCACCAGGAAGTGAGTATTACCTTACTCAGAAAATAGCTTATCATAGGGTCTTTCTTATGCCCATGGTAAGGGAATGCTCGGGAGTAAGAGCTGTTAAGAGATTTTGACCAACTAGGACGTTGCGGTGAATCGGGTGAGCTCTTGCCTTTAAAAATGGAAAATGCTAGGTTGATTTCGAGTAGAGTGGGCGTGAGCCCACTTTTTTTTGTCTTGGCTTGTGGCCGCTGTAGCGAGGAATTGTGGTGGCCTTCACGGCTGACAATCTTGAGCAAGTTATTCGCCAAGTGGGCGAACCAATCGCTCGAGCCTTAGGAGTGGACATCATTGAGGTTCAGTGCACCGGGAGACCCGCCAACCTTTTGGTTCGATTGACTCTTGATAAAAAGGGGGGAGTTGGAATTGAAGATTGTGGACAATTCCACCAGTCCCTGCGTCGAACCTGGGAGGTTCTTCACCCAGAGCATGCCGCGTATCGGTTTGAAGTTTCTTCTCCTGGGCTAGATCGACCGCTCCGAGATCAAAAAGATTATGAACGAGTGGTGGGCGAACGACTTCGAGTCACTCTGAAAAGCTCGATAAAGAAGCAATCAGTTGTCTTGGGACAATTGATTACCGTCACCGATATGGGGATTCATTTAATGGATGACCAAAGCAAGAATCCTCAAGAAGTCGTTGTGGCCTGGGATGATATTGCCAGAGCGAGATTAGAGGTTTCGTTCTAACGTTTTATTGGAAATGCGCACCAACCGCCCATGTCGGTTTGAACCGCTCATCGTGCCTTGCGAGGAATACAAATGAAAAGTGAACTCATGTTGGTCATTGATCAAATCGGACGGGAGAAAGGGATTGATAAGGCTAAAGTCATTATGGCCTTGGAGTCAGCGCTTCTCACGGCGGCAAAGAAACGATTTGGGCATGGTGAAAATATTCAAGTCGATATAGATACGGAAACCGGCGAAATTTCTATTGTAAAGAAAAAGACTATTTCCGAGAACGTGCTGGATTCCAAAACAGAGATTTCATTGGAAGATGCCAGGAAAATTGATGATGAAGCTGAAATGGGAGACGAAATTGGCTCACTCATCGAGTTGGAAGAGTTTGGGCGAATAGCCGCACAGGCCGCAAAACAGGTTATTTGTCAAAAAGTTCGAGAGGCTGAATGGGAGTCGATTGAACGGGAATATTCCAAAAAAGAAGGGGAATTAGTTCATGGGGTCATTTTGGGCCAAGAGCGTCGAAATTACCTGGTGGACATTGGAAAGACAGAGGCCCTTCTCCCCATTCAAGAGCAAATCCCGCGTGAAGCTCACCGACGGGGTGATCGAGTTCGGGCGTTGCTGCTAGAAGTTCGACGAACCCCCAAGGATGTGCAAGTGATCCTCTCCCGGGCACACCCCCAATTCGTGGTAAAATTGTTTGGTCTGGAAGTGCCTGAAATTTCAGAAAAAATTGTTGAAATTAAAGGAGTGGTGCGTGAGCCTGGCGACCGGACGAAAATTTCAGTGGCCTCACGGGATAAGGCGGTTGATCCGGTTGGCGCGTGTGTTGGCGTCAAAGGTTCACGTGTCCAGGCCATTGTTCGGGAACTGCATGGTGAGAAAATAGATATTATCCCCTGGACAAATGATCCTCGCGTTTTTATTGGGGAAGCCTTGAACCCTGCCTCCATTGAAAAAGTAGGGATTGACGAACAAAAGAAATCGGCATTGGTGGTGGTGGCAGATTCTCAGCTCTCTCTGGCAATTGGGAAGAACGGGCAAAACGTGCGCTTAGCAGCCAAATTGACAGGTTGGAAGATTGATATCATTAGCTCCACAGAATACGAAAAACAAAAGCTTGAGCGAGACTTAGAGATTAAGGCTGCCTTGGCTGAAGAGGCTGCGCAGATTACAGAAGAGCCGGTGGAAAATGCCAAGGAGCCTGAAGTAGCCTCACAAGATGAAAGCAAGGATAATCCAGCGGTGGTACCTGCAGAGTCAGGGCAGAGTTCGGGATCGTAAGGATACGGCTTCACAGTAAAGGACGTGCATGAGAGTTCATGAGATAGCCAAAAAAATTGGGATGGAGAGCCGTTTGCTTATTCCTGAATTAGTGCGACTTGGTATTCAGGTTAGTTCCCATAGCAATACAGTGGATGACAATATGGCCAAATGGGCGATGAATATTATTCTTGGTAAAACTTCTGAAACAACCCCAAAGCCTGGGGAAACATCTGTTTCAGGGCATGCCGGTGTGAAAAGCTCTGAGGGGGGGCGCCTACTGAAAAAAGATTCGTCGACTTCCGGGAGGCATCGGTCTGAGGCAGTGGCCGAAGCTCCTCAAAAAGCCGAAAAAAAACACATACTGATTAAGAAGAAAAAAACAGAAGAAGAAATCCTGGAAGAGATGGGGGAATTGTCTCCGGTCGGGGAAGGTGAGACAGAAGAGTCACTGGTCATCCAGGGGGAGTCAGAGGCTCCCTTGGACGCGGCTCCCGTTTTAACTCAGAGTCCCGGCGAATCGGTCGTGGAATCTCATCAAGAGGTCCACGCCTTATTGCCTACTGAATCGGGAGAGCTTCCTGGTGGTGTGGCGACTCCACCCGTTCCTGGTGTGAAAAGCGGTGAAATGCCTCCCTCTGATAAAACTAGTGAAAAAGATAGAAAAGGCGAAGGGAAACTCGATAAAAAGAGTACCGTGCCACCTCGAGAGGTTCCAGTAGAGGAAAAAGGTAAAAAAATTAAAAAGGTTGCGCGTGTAAAAGATGAAGATGCTTTTGCCGCACGATTTGAAGATGCCGCGGTCTGGCAAGATCTTCGACCGTTGCCAACTTTGCGACGTGAGGAACGTACCCGTCAGGTTCAACAGCCTTCGGTGGGTGAAGTCACAAAACCCAGGAAAAAAGTTATGAAGGTCACTGCTGGGATATCCGTGAAAGATTTTGCCGAAGTGATCGGTCAAAAACCCACGGAAATTATTCGGAAATTGCTGGATTTAAATATTGCGAAAAACCTCAATCAACCCATGGATTTAGAAGCTGGAGTGCTCATTGCGGAGGGCTATGGCCTGGTGGTTGAAGCCGTGGCTGCTAAGGGAGGGGAAGCCCTCTTGGAAGAGGTGCTTGATGGTGGAGAACAAGGAAATTTGGAACCTCGAGCGCCTGTGGTGACGGTTATGGGACATGTCGATCATGGAAAAACCTCCTTGCTGGATGCGATTCGGAAGACCCAGGTGACCGACCAAGAGGCGGGAGGGATTACTCAGCACATTGGTGCGTCATTTGTGAAAGCTGGTGAACGTGGTGTGACGTTCTTGGATACCCCAGGTCATGAAGCCTTTACGGCGATGCGGGCTCGTGGGGCTCAGGTCACTGATATTGTGGTCTTGGTTGTGGCCGCAGACGATGGGCCTATGCCTCAGACAATTGAAGCCATTAATCATGCCCAAGCGGCCAATGTGCCGATTATCGTGGCCGTGAATAAAATGGATAAGCCGGGGGCTAATCCCGATCGGGTCAAGCAAAGTTTAGCCGAGCATGGCTTGCAACCTGAAGCATGGGGAGGCCAAACCATTTTTGTTGAAGTATCGGCCAAGCAAAACCAGGGATTAGACCAATTGCTTGACATGTTGTTACTTCAGGCAGAAATTATGGAATTGAAAAGCGATTCCACCTGTTCCGCTCGAGGGGTTGTGTTGGAAGCGAAACTGGATAAGGGGCGTGGACCTGTTGCCACGGTGTTGA